>NZ_JBMPPD010000001.1:0-261620 GCF_049339825.1 Undibacterium sp. RuRC25W
TTCTTTGCTCACATCAAACAATTTAGGCGGGTTGCAACGCGATACGACAAACTCGCTGAACGATTTGCTTCATTTGTGGCAATTGCAGCTTCGATGCTTTGGTTAAAATAAATGTCAACACGCCCTAAAAAAAATGCGCCGAAGCGCATTTTTTGCAAGTTTTTCAAATGGTAACATTTCGTTAGTCTATGAGAGCTTACCTTACACGGATTTAGGCAATCGTTGGCGGCGCGCCTCATACAAACAAACGCCCGATGCCACAGAAACGTTCAAACTCTCAACAGTCCCATACATCGGGACACTCACCAGCACATCGCAAGTCTCACGTGTCAGGCGACGCATGCCCTCGCCTTCTGAGCCCATAACAATAGCGCAGCCACCTGTAAAATCAACGTCGTAAATAGTTTTACCATCAACATCGTCAGATGTACCGACCAGCAAAATATCACGGTCCTTCAGCTCTCTTAACGTGCGAGCAAGATTCGTGACGGTGATATATGGCACCGTTTCTGCCGCACCACTAGCAACTTTTGCTGCCGTTGCATTCAAACCAACTGCGCGGTCTTTAGGTGCAATGACCGCATGCGCACCAACGCCATCGGCGACACGTAAACACGCACCTAAATTATGAGGATCTGTAATCCCATCAAGTACTAACAGCAATGGTGGCCCGTCAATGGCATCAAGCAATTCATCAAGATTACGCGCAAGAGATAACTCACCCGCTTTAGCAACGACACCCTGATGACGACGCGTACCAACAATATTTGACAACCGTTGATCATCAGCATGAATAATGCGGACGCCAGCCGCTTTTGCTGCAGATAACAGATCTTGCATACGGCGATCGTTTCGCTCTGCATCCACGTATATCTCCTCAACGGATGACGCCTCGTGACGAATCCTTGAAGTGACAGCGTGGAAACCAAAAATCATTTTACTTTTCATATTACTCTTTATTAATTTAATTCAACTTCAGGGCAAGTACAAAGCCATCCCAGGACTACTCTGCTAACCAGACTACAGCGAGCGACTATTCGTCGAAAAGTCGCAGCAAAGCCTGTACCAGCCCACAACCTTACGTCTTTAACGTCTCTTTCTTGCAGGCTTTCCTGCTGCTTTAGCAGCGATAGCAGCGGGTTTCTTGCCACCGTCTGAACTCTTTTGTCTGGCACCACCTGCCCTGCCTTCAGAATTCGAGCCTTTGTACTTTTCTTGTCTCTCAGGCGCAAAAGATTTTTTCACACCAGAAGTAGGCTTAGATGCATTCTTGACTGCTTTAGCACTCTTATTGGTAGGTGTCGCTGGGATTTGCTTTTTCGCCTTATCCGCAACACCACCACGCACCGGAGCAACACCGCCGCCCGACTGGACAATACTAAGATCTATTTTACGGGCATCGAGATCAACACGGCTCACCTGAACATTCACTTTATCAGTCAGTTGATAACGCTTGCCTGTGCGCTCTCCACGTAATTCATGCCGCGCTTCATCAAACTGAAAATAATCTGCACCGAGGTCAGTGATGTGGACCAGACCTTCAATGTAAATATCATCGAGTTGTACAAAAATACCGAATTGAGTCACACCAGAAATCGTTCCAACAAACTCTTCACCCAATTTATTTTTGATGAAATAACATTTCAACCAAGCTTCCACATCGCGCGATGCCTCATCTGCACGACGCTCATTTGCCGAACAGTGCGTTCCCAAAGCATCCCAGATCGTAGGATCTTTCTCTACTTTTTTCTTTCCCGCTGCCTTATCGGCAATCAATTGTTTGCGCGCAGAATTTGAAATCGTAGTATTTAGCAAGCTTAAATCAATGCCTTTAGGCTCGTACACTTTACCTGCCAGAATCGCTTTAATCGCTCTATGGGTCAACAAGTCGGGATAGCGACGGATTGGGCTTGTAAAATGGGCATAGGCTTCATAGGACAAACCAAAATGACCGATATTGTCCGGACTATAGACCGCCTGCTGCATTGAACGAAGCAACATGGTTTGCAATAAAGGTGAGTCGGGACGACCTTTGATTTTTTGCATCAATGCCGCATAATCAGAAGCGGACGGTGTGTCACCACCGCCCAATGACAAACCGACTTGTTTAAGGAAGTTACGAACCTGCGTCAGTTTTTCCTTAGTTGGTCCGGCGTGAATCCGATACGTGCCTGGGTGCTTATAAGTTTCAAGCAAATTGGCTGCACAGACGTTGGCCGCCAACATACATTCTTCGATCAACTTATGCGCATCGTTGCGTGTGCGCGGGATAATTTTTTCAATCTTGCCAGCCGCATTACAAACAATATACGTTTCTGTTGTCTCAAAATCGATTGCGCCACGTACATGCCGCGCTTTAAGTAATGCCTGAAATACTTCATAAAAATGCGTCAAATGTGGAACCAGCGATAAACGCTTTGCCGCTTCGGGACCCTTTGTATTACCAAGAATTGCAGCGACTTCAGTATAGGTAAATCGGGCAGCAGAGTGAATCACTGCCGGATAAAATTGGTAGGCATTAACTACGCCGTCTTGTGTGATGACCATATCACAAACCAGCGTCAAACGATCAACGTCCGGATTTAACGAGCACAAGCCGTTTGATAGCTTTTCCGGCAGCATTGGAATTACTCTGCGCGGGAAATAAACCGAGGTACTTCTTAATAACGCATCCTCGTCCAGCGCATCATTTGGCGTCACGTAGTGACTGACGTCAGCAATAGCAACCAACAGACGATATCCCTTGGTACGACCAATTTTTACTGGCTCACAGTAAACAGCATCATCAAAATCTCGGGCATCTTCACCATCAATGGTCACCAACGGAATATCACGCAAATCGACTCTATCATCGAGATCTTTAGGACGAATTTCTGATGGTAACTTTGCAGCAGCTTTTTTGGCTGCTTCAGAAAACTCATGAGGCACACCAAATTTTCTTACGGCAATCTCAATCTCCATCCCTGGATCATCAATGTCACCCAAGACTTCAACGATCCTACCTACAGCTTGGGAATAGCGTGTCGGTTGCTCTGTCAGCTCAACACTGACTACTTGCCCAGCCTTCGCCTTTCCTGGCGATCCAGCCAGCAAGATATCCTGACTGAAGCGATTATCCTCAGGGGCGATGACCCAGACCCCATTTTCGTTGAGCAGACGACCAATCACGTGCGTATTAGCGCGCTCTACAATTTCAATGATGCTACCTTCTAAACGACCGCGGCGATCAGTACCGACAACGCGTGCAGTTACTCGATCACCATGCAGTACTTTCTGCATTTCCCGCTCAGGGAGATATAGGTCGTCGGTACCATCATCGGGGATTAAAAATCCATAACCGTCACGGTGACTGCTGACTTTCCCTGAGATAAAGTTCTCTTGATTAGCGAGCGTATAATTTCCAGTACGATCTGGCTTAATTTGCCCGTCGCGTTCCATCGCGTTCAATCTTCGCGTCATGCCATCAAACTCCTCGGGTTTCACGCCTAACATTTCCGCAATGTCATTTGCAGTCAGTTTGACCTTATTCGTACGAAGGACGCCCAGAATCTCTTCACGGCTGGGAATGGGATATAAATGCTTATTCAAATGATGTAAATTTCTTTAAAAGTTATTTCACGTCCTGACTATACAAGACATATGCCTAGTTTACCGGAGCAAACGTCAATTGCCTAACAATTCTTCAACATGATCCTCAGCAGCCCTTGACACTATTGATAAACACTCTATAATTCTGGCTTCCGTTGCCCACGTGGCGGAATTGGTAGACGCGCATGGTTCAGGTCCATGTGCCGCAAGGTGTGGGGGTTCGAGTCCCTCCGTGGGCACCACAGCATTCAAAGGCTCGTTGATTATTCAACGGGCCTTTTTGTTGCGCACTTCCAGACAGTAATTACTCCCTTTAGAATTACTCGTTTTAGAGTAAATATCTAAATATTTTAATTATCTCCCCAAGCGACCTCAATTCATCTATAATAACGCCTTCTGTTGCCCACGTGGCGGAATTGGTAGACGCGCATGGTTCAGGTCCATGTGCCGCAAGGTGTGGGGGTTCGAGTCCCTCCGTGGGCACCACAGCATTTAAAGGCCCGTTGATTATTCAACGGGCCTTTTTGCATTGATAACCAGCCAAAATCCAAACACAGCATTAAATAACATTATCAGAGCAAGACAGCATCAATCAGATTAAAATTCAAAAAATTACACGGACAGAATAAAAAAACGGAAGCATTATCGCTTCCGTTTTTCCTTACGCAGTCTCGCCTTTTTTCAACCAAGCATTTAGTTGATGAGGACGGATACTATCGTACTCTTCAAAAGGTTGATGAATCCATGGATTCGTAGATAAATAGTCGAGATAATAATCTGGCGCAACGGAAGAACATGCCTTATACCAGATCACAGCTGATTTAACATCCGTAACGGAAGGGAAGTTTTCGCGCAAATGATGCAAGACACGCTCAAGAGTAACACCAGAATCAACTAGGTCATCGACCACGAGAACACGCCCTTGCAAAGTACCTTTCGTCATTGAAATGTACTTGCCAATATCCAGAGATCCCTGAACAGTGCCAGCATCTTCACGATAAGAACTAGTCGACAAAATTGCCAACGGCACATCGAAAATTCTGGAAAAAATGTCACCTGGGCGCAAGCCGCCACGCGCCAAGCAAAGCACCTGATCAAACTTCCATCCAGACTCGTGCACCTTCAGCGCCAACTGCTCAACCGAGCGATGGTAAGCATCCCAAGAGACCCACAAATCTTTATCTGTAGAGGCAGGTGTATTCATATTTCTATTTTTCCTTCTTTAAACAAACGGGTGACGCAGAACAATAGTTTCCTCGCGGTCAGGGCCAGTCGAAACCATGTCAATCGGCACGCCAACCAGCTCCTCAATGCGCTTGATATAGTTACGAGCATTCACTGGCAACGACTCCATCGATTTCGCGCCAACCGTTGACTCGGACCATCCTGGCATTTCTTCGTAAATCGCTTCGCACAATGACGCTTCTTCTGCGCCGACTGGGAAGATGTCAACAACTTTATCGCCCAGCTTATAGCCAGTGCACAGCTTCAGTGTCTCAATACCGTCCAACACATCCAGCTTTGTCAGACACATACCAGACACGCCGTTGATCTGAACGGAGCGCTTTAACAACGCTGCATCGAACCAACCGCAACGACGAGCACGACCAGTCACCGTACCAAACTCATGACCAATGCTGGCCAGATGTTTACCGACACCTTGATCCGTCGGCAACTCAGATGGAAATGGACCAGAACCAACGCGCGTAGTGTACGCCTTCGTGATACCAAGGATATAGTGCAGCATATTTGGACCCACACCAGCACCTGCTGCCGCATTACCAGCAACACAGTTGCTAGAGGTTACGAATGGGTACGTTCCATGATCAACGTCCAGCAAACTACCCTGCGCGCCTTCAAACAACAAATTAGCACCTGCTTTATGGGCAGCATACAACGCACTGGAAACATCAGCCACCATCGGACGAATACGCGGCACCAATGCTAGGGCATCATCAAGCGTCTTCTGATAGTCAACCGCAGGAGCCTTCAGGTAATTCGTTAATACGAAATTATGGTAATCCAGATTTTCTTTTAATTTTTCAGCAAATCGTTCTGCATTAAGCAAGTCAGCGACACGAATTGCGCGACGCGCAACTTTATCTTCGTAAGCTGGGCCAATACCTTTACCCGTAGTGCCGATTTTAGCTGCACCACGTGCAACTTCACGCGCCGCATCAAGTGCAGTGTGATAAGGCAAAATTACTGGACATGCTTCAGAGATTTTCAGGCGGGACACCACTTCAACGCCATTTGCCTGCAATTTATCAATTTCACGCAACAAATCAGGTACAGACAACACAACACCGTTGCCGATGTAGCAAGCAGTACCTTCGCGCATAATGCCAGAAGGAATCAATTGCAAGGCGGTCTTTTGCCCACCAATAACCAAGGTATGACCAGCGTTATGACCACCCTGAAAACGCACAACACCTTGTGCATGATCGGTCAACCAATCAACGATCTTACCTTTACCTTCGTCACCCCACTGGGTTCCGATTACAACGACATTTTTTGGAGTTTTATTGTTTGACATCACTCAACCTACATTTTGAAGAATCCATTGATCACCATCGAATACGACCACTCTGTTGCAGTCGAATTCGTCTTGTTCGTTTTCATGCCCCGGGAAGTTTTGAATAACGACCTCCCCTTGCTGACGTAATTCAGAAATTTTTTGCAGCAATGCTGCATCGCGACTCCACGGTGCACGGATCGCATCCTTGCGTTCCGCGATAGGCATCAATCGAGCCAATTCCCGCAAATCGAGAGAGAATCCGGTTGCCGGACGCGCACGACCAAAAGCCTCACCTACATGATCATAGCGACCACCTCTGGCCACTGCATTCGGCAAACCAGGAACAAACGCACTGAACATCACACCGCTGTGATAGTGGTAACCACGCAAATCAGCCAGATCAATAGTGAGCTGTGCAGGCCCAACAAGACCAGCAAGGTATTCTAATTCCGACAACGCATCAACAATACCGCTTACAGCCGGCAGCTTTTCGCGCGCTATTTTTAAAACTGAAACATCCCCATACAAGGTTGGCAGCAGCATTAATGCAGAGCGCACCTCAGGAGAAAAGTTTCGAGTCAGCTTGTCTATACTAGGTAAATCTTTGGACTCCAGCAAAGAAAAAAGCACATCCTCTTGCTTTTTTGCGTCCGCATCCAGATCAAGGATTGCCCGCAATACACCTACATGGCATAGATCGAGCCGAACTTCGTTGATACCAGCTAAGGCGAGGCAACCGAGTACCAGTTCTTGAATTTCCGCATCCGCTTCCAAACCAGCATGACCATAAATCTCCGCACCGATTTGAATCGGCTCGCGGGTCGCATGCAGACCAGAAGGTTTGGTCTGCAACACGTTACCTGCGTAGCATAGTCTCGTTACCGATGCCCTGTTGAGCAAATGTGCATCAATCCTGGCCACTTGCGTGGTCATGTCCGCACGCAACCCCATGGTGCGACCAGATACTTGATCAATCAGTTTAAAGGTACGCAAATCCATATCCTGACCTGCGCCAGTCAATAAGGACTCAATGTACTCTAGCATCGGCGGCATAACCAACTCATAGCCGTATGATCTGAAATGGTCAAGAAAAACTCGGCGCAAGTCTTCAATCTTACGCGCCTCGGACGGCAAGACGTCAGCTATATTCTCAGGAAGGAGCCAATTCGGCATGAAAAACAATCAAAAAAATTAAAGAAGAAATATATTTTTTACAGCATTCGACCAGCAAACAGCGATCTGTACCGCAATTGGCACAGATCGCTGTTTGCTGGAGATATTTTTAAATTACTTGGATTTTACCGCATTCACCCCACCACTTGATACTCCAGGGGTTTTAAAATATTTAAAAAAGTCTGAACTTGGATCAACCACTACGTAGTCACTCTTATTCTTAAAGCTCGCACGATAAGCTTCAAGACTACGGTAAAACTTATAAAATTCGGGATTCTGACCAAAAGCTTTAGCATAAATTTGCGAAGCTTCAGCATCGCCAGCACCACGCATTTCTTCTGACTCACGATATGCTTCAGCAAGCACTACAACGCGCTGACGATCTGCATCCGCTCTAATTTGCTCAGACTCAGCAGCTCCTGTAGAACGCAATTCGTTTGCAACACGCAGACGCTCCGCTTTCATTCTGTCATAGACAGAATTATTAATTTGTTCAACATAGTCAACCCGCTTTAACCGGACGTCGACGATAGCCACACCGATTTGCTTGGCTTCTTCACTAACCTTGCCACGAATCGCCTCCATCACTTTACCGCGCTCACCAGAAATAACATCACGTACAGTGCGTTTTGTTATTTCATCATTCAACGCAGCCTTCACGATCTGTGACAATCTATCTTTAGCTCCACGCTCGTCGCCAGCAAAACTAACGTAATACAATTTAGGATCAGAAATACGCCACTTTACATAGGAATCCACTAGGATATTTTTCTTTTCCGCAGTGATGAAACGATCAGCCTCATCAGTGTCGATCGTCAAAATTCGTTTATCCAAGAACAACACATTTTGAAACGGCGGGGGCAGCTTGAAATGCAACCCTGGCTCCTGGATCACAGATTTCACCTCACCAAATGCAAAAACTATTGCAAAACTTTTTTGATCCACAACAAAAATTGTCGAATAAGCAACCAACAAGATACCGACAAATAAGGCGAGAAACGATATGATCTTATTCATTTTAGCGCACCTCTCTATCGCGTGAATCACGGCTATCTCTCGATCTACTATCATCTTTGTGACTGCGTAACTCGGTTGCTGGTGCCTGCTCTACAATTTGAACGGATGGCAAAGCGACTGACTGCGTCGCATTTGCACTATTTGGTTTAGCAGAAACTTCAGCTTGTGAGATCATTTTATCGAGCGGCAGATACACCATATTGTTACCGGCCTTGGTATCCATCATCACTTTACTGGTGCTTGCAAAAATTTGCTGCATAGTCTCCAGATACATACGATCACGCGTAACAACAGGCGCTTTCTGGTATTCACTCAAAACCTGCTTAAATCGTGACGCATTACCTTCGGCATTGGCAACAACCCGCGACTTGTAACCTTCGGCTTCTTGCAGTAAACGAGAGGCTTCACCACGCGCTTTAGGAATGACATCATTGGCGTACGCCTGACCTTCATTTTTTTGACGCTCTTTATCCTGCCCCGCCTTAACAGCATCATCAAATGCCGCCTGCACCTGCTCTGGGGGCTGAACACCCTGCATTGTTACATTAGCGATCTGAACGCCTGCTTTGTAGCGATTCAGAATTTGCTCCATGAGTGCGCCAACGTCTGCAGCCACCTTCTCACGTCCCTCATAAAGCACAAAGTCCATCTTATTTTTACCAACAATTTCACGAATCGCTGTCTCGGCAACTTGACGGATCATTTCATCAGGTTCGCGATTGTTGTAGAGCCACTCAACTGGATTTTTCAATTTATATTGAACTGCGAACTGAATATCGATAATATTTTCATCATCGGTCAACATTAAAGACTCACGCGCCTGCTTGTTTCTGATGTTAGAACGATATCCAACCTCAACCGTACGCACTTGCGACACATCAACAATTTCGTGATTTTGTATAGGATAAGGCCAACGCCAGTTCATTCCGGCACCGGTCACATGCGTGTACTTACCAAAGGTAGTAATGACAGCTGTTTGTCCTTCCTGAACGATAAAGACGCCACTGATAAGCCACACAAAACAAAACACAATGACAATCACGCCAACACCGAGTTTGGCGTTAACAGAGTCAGGATTAAAATTGCCGCCTTTATCACCATTACTATCACCATTCTGGCCGAGGAATTTGGACAGACGTTGATTCAGGTCTTTCCATATCTGCTCAAGATCAGGAGGTGAATCTGGAGATTTTTTATCATCCTGATTACTATTTTTAGAGCCGCGGCCCCATTGAGGATCGTTTAATGACACTGTCACACCAATTCTTTTTAGAAATGAACCAATCATTCTCTTGATTTCCAATGAATAGAAGGTTGAGCTACTAAATATTAAATCGAGCATCATCTTCGTCGGGAGCAACTTTCGGCCCCTCTGTTTCCGACGCCTTCTTGATGGCAAAATCTGCAATAGATTGCCGCAACAAATCGAGTCCTGCACTTGTTTTAGCGCTGACGAATATTCTGTCGATATTACCACACTCATTTAACTGAATTAATGGCTCAAGAGAAGCGAGATCTATTTTATTAAAGACCATTAACTGTGGAATGTGATCAGCGCCAATCTCTTTCAAGACATCATTCACCTGCTCTATCTGGTCAGATCTAACAGGACTATTTGCATCGACAACATGCAGCAATAAATCTGCATGAATCGTTTCCTCTAGGGTTGCTCTGAATGCAGCAACCAGTTGATGCGGCAAATCGCGAATAAATCCGACAGTATCAGAAATCACTACACTACCCGCCTCACCAAGATATAAACGCCTTGATGTGGTGTCGAGCGTCGCAAATAACTGGTTAGCAGCATATGCACCAGCCTTGGTCAACGTATTAAACAGCGTTGACTTCCCAGCATTTGTGTATCCAACCAACGAGATCGAGAACGTTTTACTTCTATCACGAGATCGGCGTTGCGTTTCTCTCTGTTTCTGCAATTTCTCAAGACGTGCTTTAAGCATCTTGACGCGCTCACCAAGGAGGCGCCGGTCCGTTTCTAACTGCGTCTCACCAGGTCCACGAAGTCCGATACCGCCCTTTTGACGTTCAAGGTGAGTCCAACCACGGATCAATCGCGTTGCCAGATGCTGCAATTGTGCAAGCTCTACCTGCACTTTACCCTCGTGACTTTTAGCACGCTGGGCAAAAATATCCAGAATCAAACTCGTACGATCAACAACCCTCACTTTCAGGTGGCGCTCAAGATTTCGCTGCTGCGCCGGAGAAAGAGCGTGGTTAAATATAACTAAATCGAGTTGATCATCAACAATCAGGTCTGCTAACTCTGTCGCTTTTCCAGAGCCTATAAACAAAGCTGCATCTGGCCTAGAGCGCTTGCAGGTAATTATTGCAATGGGTTCCGCTCCAGCCGATTGCGAAAGTAAAGAAAGTTCTTCTAAACCTGATGCAAAATCGCCCTTACCAAAATCAACGCCAACCAGGGCGGCCCGCATACTCAAAGACATTTGTAGGTAATATTAAAAGCCAAGAATTTACTCGGCTTCAGATTCAGTATTAATGCTGACTGCACGTGCCGGAACAACCGTTGAGATCGCGTGCTTGTACACCATTTGCGTAACGGTATTTCTTAGCAGAACAACGTATTGATCAAACGATTCGATGTGCCCCTGCAATTTAATACCGTTGACCAAGTATATGGAAACGGGGATATGCTCTTTACGAAGTGCATTTAAAAATGGGTCTTGTAAAAGTTGCCCTTTATTACTCATAACGGCTCCGTTGTGTTGTTGTGATCAGGAGTTGGGGATCGTTTGAAAAAAATCAAGCAATCCGTTAATAATTACAAAAAACTGTAACCAATTTTATTACCAAACGTCTAATGATGATGCCGTCACCTTCACTGCAAACAGCATCAACTCTTTACTTAGACTTATCAAACGGGTTTTTACCCGAGCGCATCTCAATTCTCAACGGTGTTCCCGTGAGAGAAAAAGTCTCCCTGAAATGCTTTTCAAGGTAGCGCTTATACACATCACCAACGGCATCCAGTGCATTACCGTGAATAACGATGATAGGTGGATTTTGGCCACCCTGATGAGCATAACGCAACTTCGGCCTAATGGAACCTTTACGCTTAGGCTGCTGATGCTCAACCGCCTCTATTAAAGCACGCGTCAGTTTTGGCGTCGATAAATTTGCCATCGCCGCCTCGTAAGCAGCATCAATTGACTTCATCAACGGACCAATACCGGTCGATTTTAGTGCCGAAATGAAATGGAACTTTGCAAAAGTAAGGAAATTTAGCTTACGTTCGATATCAAATTTAATCTCATCTCTGCGATCGCTCTGCAGTCCATCCCATTTATTAACGCCGACGACCAAAGCGCGACCAGATTCCAGAATAAATCCTGCAATATGAGCGTCTTGCTCAGAAATATCTTGTTGCGCATCTAACAGCAATAAAACAACGTTCGCCTCTGAAATCGACTGCAAGGTTTTAACAACAGAAAACTTCTCAATCGCTTCAAACACCTTACCCCGACGACGGATACCAGCGGTATCAATCAACGAATAATGCTTACCATCACGCTCAAATGGAATCTCAATGGAGTCGCGGGTTGTCCCCGGCATATCAAACGCAATCACACGATCTTCACCCAGAAGTGTATTAACCAGCGTGGACTTACCAACATTCGGACGCCCAACAATCGCTATTTTAATACCACGAACCTTATCGACGGGTTCCTCCATTTCAGGAGGACGTTGAGCAAAAGCAATGTTCAGCGATTCTTCGACCAAATCGACCACGCCATCACCGTGCGCAGCAGAAATAACATAAGGATCACCCATTCCAAGCTCATAGAAGTCAGCGGTGACGGCTGAATATCTCATTCCTTCTGCTTTGTTGACAACTAACATCACAGAACGACCAGATTTTCTCAAAAAGTCGGTAATCGTTTTGTCATGCGGCGTTAAGCCTTGGCGACCATCAACGATAAAAATAACCACATCAGCTTCAGCAACCGCTTGTTTGGTTTGCTTGGCCATTTCATGCAATATCCCTTCTTTTGCTACCGGCTCAAAACCGCCAGTATCAATTACAAGAAAGGGTCTCTCCCCAATGCGACCTTCACCATAGTGGCGATCACGAGTCAGACCTGGAAGGTCTGCCACAAGCGCGTCGCGTGAACGGGTAAGCCGATTGAACAGCGTGGATTTGCCGACGTTAGGTCGGCCGATAAGTGCGATAACCGGCTTCATTTGTATTACTCGATTGCGAACGCAATCACTAATCCTGATTTTGTTTGAACAATCAAATTAGAGCCAACCAAAATAGGTGCAGCTAAAATCTGACTACCATCGGTAGCATGTCTACCAATGAAAGAACCATCTTCTCTTGAGAGAAAATGAACGTAACCTTCAAAGTCGCCAACCGCAACGGAGCGACCGAAAGAAATAGGCGCAGATAAGTGCCGTCTAGCGAGCTTATCATTACGCCACGCGCTTGATCCGCCATCGCGGTTAAACGCATTAACTACACCAGCATTATCGGCAGCAAAGACAAAGCGCTCATCAACACTAACGCCGACTTCACTGGAAATATTTTTCAACCAGCGAGGTGAGCCTGTATTTAAATCAAAACAGCCAACACGTCCTTGATAGGATGTAGCGCAGACATCCTTACCATACACCACTGGGAAACCCGAGACATCAGCTACACGCTCGAGTTCAGTGTTACCTTTTGGTTCACCAACAACAGCCTCCCAGCGCAATCCGCCATTTTTAACGGACAGACTCGCCATGCGGCCGCCTGGCAAAGCAACCAATACCTGATCGCCATCAATAACCAATCCTGGCACTGCTCGCAAAATCAAGGATGGCAGTGGGCGCTCCACAGACCACTTCTTGCCACCATTTTGTTGATCATAGGCAGTAATTTTATTGTCATTACTACGCACAATGACCAACCCTCTCGCGATTGCGGGGGCAGACAATACCTCTGAAGATTGCTGGATTTTCCAAAGAACCTTGCCATCAGCATCAAAAGCAAGCAAATTACCTTTTTCACCAGCAACCACCACAGACCCGGAGCCAGCACCAACTCCGCCAGTTAAACCAACACCAGCATTGATTCTCCATTGAATACGGCCCGTCTGAGCATCAACTTTGATCACTGTACCATCTGCAGCAGCTGCATACAAATCATTACCGTCTGCAGCTGGTGCAAACACATACTTAGCTGAAGCTCCTACAAGAGCCGACCAGACCTGTTTAACAGAAAGCGCTTGCTTAATCTCTACCAGTGGCGCTGGTAATTTTTTTGGGTCAGGCTTCGATGCGAATGGGTTTAAAGATGCGCATCCTGACAACAAACAAAACACAGCCACCGAAATTAGTTTGGCGGAAAATTGCATGAACAACTCCTGTTATTTACCAACAACAACTGCATCAGTCACGGAACCACCAATAGCATCTAATTTAATCTGAACCAACTGGCGAGCTGGGCTTTTCTCGGACATTTTATTGATAGAAGACTGATAAGCCTTACGCGCGGCATCAATGTTTGCCTGAGCTACATAAATATCACCCTTACGATCAAATACCTGAGCCTGCAGATCATCAGGGAAATCACCCGAAAGTTGAGATAACGCAGCATCGTAATCTTTCTCATCTAAGGCAATCGCAGCCAGACGAATTTTTGCAAGTGCTTTGTAGTCGTCGCTCTTACCCGAATCGATCAACCACTGCAATTGCGACTTTGCTACTTTCAGATCATTTGCATCAAAGGCGCTTTTCGCGGCAACTAAAGCTGACATAGACGCATAAGAAGTTGAAGGAAATTTTTGCTCCAAATCATTTGCTGCACGCTGGACTTTTGCATCATCTTTGGAAACAACTGACTTTTGCATTTCCTCATACAACTGAGAGGCCTGTCCAGACTGATTATTCTGATAGTTACTCCATTGCGTCCATCCAGCATAAGCTAAAAGCGCAACAATTAGAATCCAGGTAATCAAATTACCATATTGCTTCCAAACTGCTTTAAGGGTTGCCAGTTGTTCTTGCTCTTCAAGATCGTAAGCCATGTTCTTATATGTATTTTAATGGTGAATATGAATATGATTTGGGTCATCGCAACATTCTGCTCCATCCCCAACACCGGCGATCTGATCAACCAGATAATCAACAACTGTATCGAAAGGAACGCTTTGTTGATTACTTTCTTGACTATCTGACCGCATGGATTTGATAGTGACGGCGTTTTTACTCAGCTCATCCTCGCCAATGATTACTGCGTAGGCGGCGCCACTGGCATCCGCCTTCTTCATTTGCGATTTAAAGTTGCCGACACCTGTCGCAGTTGCGCAATGTAACACAACATCCAGCCCTGCATCACGCAATCTCTCACCAATCACAAAAGCCTGCATCTGCGCTTCTGCACTCTGATGAACAAGGTAGACATCACAAAGAGACGCATCATTAACGTCGCCAGCGACTTTCATCAACTCGACCAAACGCTCGATACCCATCCCAAAGCCACATGCAGGCGTCGCTTTACCGCCAAATGTGGAGAATAAAGAATCATAACGTCCACCGCCACAAACTGTGCCTTGCGAACCTAGTTCGTCAGTAATCCATTCAAATACCGTCAAATTGTAATAATCCATACCACGAACCAAGCGTGGATTAATCGTAAATGGAATACTGTTTGTTCTCAGGATCTTCTGCACACCGTCAAAATGTGCTAACGACTCCTCACCCAAATAATCTAGGAGCTTAGGAGCCGCGTTCACCAAATCCTGCATCGCTGGATTTTTAGTATCCAAAATACGCAACGGATTCGCGTGAAGCCTGCGCTGTGCTTCTGCATCAAGCAATTCTAGGTGAGCCTCAAAATAGGAAATCAATGCAGCGCGGTGGGCATTACGTTCAACAGCATTACCAATTGAATTTAGTTCAAGACGGATATTTTGCAACCCTAGGTCGTCCCATAGGCGCTGACACAACATAATCAGTTCCGCATCAATATCCGGCCCGCTAAAGCCCAGCGCTTCTGCACCAACCTGATGGAACTGGCGATAGCGACCACGCTGAGGACGCTCATGGCGAAACATAGGACCGGTGTACCACAGGCGCTTAGGACCATCATAAACGAGATTGTGCTCAATAGCCGCGCGCACGATACCAGCCGTACCCTCAGGCCTTAGAGTTAACTTATCACCATTCATCGAATCTTCGAAAGAGTACATCTCTTTTTCGACAATATCGGTTACCTCACCGAGACCACGCGAGAACAGCGGCGTTGCTTCAACGATAGGAGTACGGATTTGCTGAAAGCCATAGCTTTTCAAGACGGACTGGACTGTATTCTCAAACAACTCCCACAAAGGAGAATCGGATGGAAGAAGGTCATTCATCCCTTTTACACCAACAATTTTTTCTATTTTTTTATTTTCCGACATGACCAGCCTAATTTAATTACCTACTACATCAACTGAACTCGTATAGCGCTTTTGGACATAATCCAATACGATAGCCTGGAATTCCTCAGCGATCTTATCACCACGCAGCGTCATTGCTTTAACCCCATCGATAAATACCGGTGCTGCAGGGGATTCCCCAGTACCAGGCAAACTAATTCCGATATTGGCATGCTTAGATTCACCTGGACCATTAACAATACAGCCCATAACAGCGACATTCATATTTTCTACGCCGGGATATTGTTTTTTCCAAACTGGCATCTGGTCGCGCAAATAAGTCTGAATATCGTCAGCTAACTCTTGAAATACCGTTGACGTTGTTCTACCACAACCTGGGCACGCTATAACCATTGGAGTGAATTTACGCAACCCCATTGTTTGTAAAATCTCCTGCCCGACAATCACCTCACGGCAACGATCACCGCCAGGTTCAGGGGTAAGCGAAATGCGGATTGTATCGCCAATACCCTCCTGCAGCAAAACACCAAGCGCAGCAGTCGAGGCAACAATACCTTTACTCCCCATCCCAGCCTCTGTTAACCCGAGATGTAATGGATAATCACAGCGAGCAGAAAGTTCCCGATAAACAGCGATCAAATCCTGCACGCCAGATACCTTACAAGATAGAATAATTTTGTCGCCAGCGAGACCCAATTCCTCAGCACGTTGCGCGTTTTCAATTGCGGACGTAATCAATGCCTGATACATCACCGATTGCGCACTCCACGGATTAGACGACTTGGCATTCTCATCCATAATACGGGCCAACAATGCCTGATCAAGGCTACCCCAGTTAACACCAATGCGTACTGGCTTATCGTAGCGACATGCCATTTCTATCATTTGTGCGAATTGAGAGTCTCGCTTCGCACCCTGCCCAACATTCCCTGGATTTATCCTGTACTTGGATAATGCCTGAGCGCAGTCCGGAAAGTCCTTCAGCAATGTATGTCCGTTATAGTGAAAATCACCGACCAACGGCACATCAACACCCATCTTATCAAGTTGCTCGCGAATTGCAGGCACAGCAGCGGCAGCTTCAGTGTTATTAACTGTAATACGAACAAGCTCAGAACCCGCACGTGCCAGCTCTTTAATTTGAATCGCTGTTCCGATTGCGTCAGCGGTGTCGGTGTTCGTCATCGACTGCACAACAACAGGAGAATTACCGCCGATCAATACCTCGCGCTTACCGTACACTACTTTTGCTATCCGGCTTGAACGCCGCGCAACAGGCCCAGAAGCGATTTCAGACAAAAATGGTTTCATGCTTACTTCACGTTTAAATTAACAACATTCGTATCTTTTGGAGGTACGATATCCATTACTGCACCACGCAGCCACGCATCGACACCATGCGCATTTCCAAGCCGGAGTTGCAGTCCCTCTTTCACTTCAAAGAACTCTTCCGAACCAGCTTTGGCGAGATGCGAAGTCACAACCTCCCCCGTTTCCTTCTTCACTTGTAACCATGAGTCCTGACGGAATTTCAAATGCAATTGATTGTTACCGGGCTTAGCAGAGGAAGTCGCAGCCGTTGCCGCGACAGCCATTGCCGCAGCTTCCAAGGACTGCACCGATTGAACGGGTTGTACCTGCTTTACTTCAACAACTGTCGATGCGGCAGACTGCGTTGCAATTATTTCTGATGTCGATGCTGCAGATCGCTCAACCACCGTTGGCGTTTGCTGAGGGGAGTCTGGCGGAAAAGCATCGTGTGAAGCATCAACCATCGATGCTACACCGAACTGCGGCAAGGACGTAGAATCTACCACCTCAGATTTAGCTTGATCAGCATGAGCAAAAATTTCTTTAAATAACTCCGACCGTTCAAAATGCTGAGCAACAACAAAAAGTAAAGCAGCAATCGCTAATAATCCAGCACCAAGCAGGTATTTTTTATTACTATCAGCTCTCCCCAAAAATGGGGACTTAGACTCCATAAATGGTGTCGCAAGCGTCGGGCGTAAATCTGCATCTAGATTAGCCTCTGCATGTTCAGCTGGAAGACGCGCAATGATAGGGGCAGGATCGATTTTCAACAATTTAGCGTAGGAACGAACAAACCCACGCACGATCACCATCTGAGGCAACTTATCGTACTCATTACCTTCAAGTGCAGTAATCTGCCTGTAAGACAGTTTAAGTTGTTCAGCGACCTGATCAATACTCAACCCTAAGGCTTGACGAGCATCTGATAGACGCGCCCCAGCAGAATCATCAGTTGCGACCAAATTAACATCATCGTTACCGGGCACCAAAGGCTCAGGCGAAAGATTAATACCCACCTCACTCATCAAAAGAACCTCTCTGCAGGAGACTATATTCAGTAGAATCTGGATAACGCTTGCGTAATTGGGCAGATAAACTATTCAACGCAGCATCATTTCCGATTTTGCGCTCAATTTTTATCGCCAACCACAATACTTCAGCAGTAAGTAAATCCTGCTGTATAACACGAGTCATATAAAATCGGGCATTAAGGTAGTCACCTCGTTGATACAATGTCCGCGCCAGATTTTTATTTAAGTCACCATTTGAAGGATCAACTTTGAATCCTTGGGTGAAATATTTTTCTGCTGCAGCATTATCTTTCATCTTCAGGCTACAAACACCAGCAGCATTGTATGCTTTCGATAATGCAGCGTAACTCTGATTTTGCAATACTTTATTGAGATACACCAGGCCTTGTTTTTCTCGCTTATTCAGACACAAAAACCAACCATAATTATTCTCAACAACCAAATCATCCGGCGCTAGTTTCAGCGCATACTGAAAGTTATCTTCAGCAGCCTGCAACTCTCCCATATCCATGAAAATGAGCGCCCTTACACTGTAAGCGTCAACCAATTCGGGAGAAATAGAAATGGCGTGCTTAACCTCATCAAGCGCCACTTTATATTGGCCTTGCTGATAGTAACCGATTGCGAGTTGCATACGGATCGATGCACGCTTTTGCGCATCCAATTTTTCAGCTGATAATTTTGAATCATCCGATGGTCCCTCCAGATGTTTTGAGGCACAGGCAGACAAAACAAACACAAGAGAAAGGAGAATCACTCTCCTCAACCAACGATTAGATCCAAAAATTTTCACTGAGTGATCTCCACGATCTTTCCAAAATTTTCGCCAAATTTTTTCTGATACTCCGCCATCTTCTGCATACGCTCCTGCACGCGGGTTCTATCTTTTACTTCACCAGCTAACTGGCCACACGCAGCATCAATATCATCACCGCGTGTTTTTCGCGTAGTCGTCACAATTCCAGCATCCAATAAAACCTGCGCAAAGGCTTTAATTCTAGGATTCGCAGATCGCTTCAATCCTGATTCAGGAAACGGATTGAATGGAATCAAATTAAATTTACAAGGAACATCTTTTACCAACTGAATCAATTCCCTTGCATGGGCATCTGTATCATTGACACCATCAAGCATGCAATATTCAAAAGTCACAAAGTCACGTGGCGCAAATTCCAGATACCGCTTGCATGCTGCCATCAATTCTGACAACGGGTGCTTCTTGTTCAAAGGAATCAAACCATCTCTCAACGTATCGTTCGACGCATGCAATGAGACCGCCAGCGCCACCGGACATTCCTGAGACAATTTATCCATCATGGGCACAACACCGCTCGTTGATAATGTCACACGACGGCGAGACAAACCGTACGCATTATCATCCAACATCAGACGCAAGGCAGTTACTGTGGGTTCAAAATTGAGTAACGGCTCACCCATACCCATCATCACCACGTTAGTAATCTGACGATCCCCCTTAGGGCCCATCGGAACACCTTTCGTACGACGCAATTCAAACTCAGCCATCCATAACTGACCGATGATCTCTGCCACGGTCAGATTACGATTAAATCCTTGCTTACCGGTAGAACAAAAGCGGCAATTTACCGCGCATCCAGCTTGGGTTGAGATACATAAGGTACCCCGATTTTCTTCAGGAATAAACACTGTCTCAACAGCATTCCCCTGTCCAACATCCACCAACCACTTACGGGTACCGTCAAGTGAAGTATGATCACTTATTACTGCGGGAGCAGTTATCACCGCTCTGGTAGCCAGTTTTTCTCGTAAAGACTTTGCGAGATCCGTCATTTCATCAAAGGTGCTTGCACCAAATTGATGTATCCAACGTTGCAATTGCTTCGCACGAAACGGCTTCTCACCCAATTCGCCACAATACGCAACGAGCTGTTCAGGATCTAAATCCAATAAATTTATGAGTGCCGTCATGTGTTTCTTTCTTACACCCCGCTTCACAACAGTGCGAAACGGGGTAACAATTACTTTAGTACTTTAAATACAACCCAGAATAAATTAACGTGAATAAACGTTCAAGGCTGGGAAGAAGTAAGCGATTTCAACTGCAGCTGTTTCAGCAGCATCAGAGCCGTGAACTGCGTTTGCATCGATAGATTCAGCGAAATCTGCACGGATTGTGCCTTTTTCTGCTTTCTTAGGATCGGTTGCACCCATCAGGTCGCGGTTTTTCAAAATCGCGCCTTCGCCTTCCAATGCTTGAACAAATACTGGACCGGAGATCATGAAGTCAACCAGATCTTTGAAGAATGGACGAGCTGCGTGAACAGCATAGAAGCCTTCAGCTTCAGCGCGGGATAATTGCGTCAAACGAGCAGCAACAACTTTCAAACCAGCAGTTTCAAAACGGCTGACAATTTGACCAATCACGTTTTTTGCAACTGCGTCAGGTTTAATAATAGATAATGTACGTTCGATAGCCATCTAAAAACTCCAATAAAAAGAAAGGGTTAAGACAAAAACTCAAGAATTCATCTAACCCTAGATTTTAGCATGAAACACTTGGCACAACATGTCTTTAAAGAAAGACATCAAAAATACCAAGAATTTTTCCGCCAAGCAATGAAATCAAATTAAGTCAAATACCGCCATTGACTCAACATGAGAGGTATGTGGAAACATATTAACGACACCTGCGTAACTTAAACGGTAACCCGCATGATGAATCAAAATGCCGGCATCACGGGCCAGTGTTGATGGACTGCAAGAAACATAGACCAGACGTTTCGGCTTCAAGTCAGGCGCAACCTGCGTCAGATCAGCCAATGCCTGACACACCGCCATTGCACCATCACGCGGTGGATCGATCAAAAAGCGATCAAATTTACCCAGTTTAACAAAATCGTCAGCAGCTACCTCAAACAAATTACGCGTACTAAAGGACGTTTTTTCAGACAATCCATTGTGAACTGCATTTTCCAGCGCACGGTCAGTCAACGTAGAGCTTCCTTCGATCCCAACCACCTCTTTTGCCATCGTAGCGATTGGCAGCGTAAAGTTACCCAGACCGCAGAATAGATCAGCAATGCGCTCATTCTTTTTCGCGCCCAGCAAACGCAGTGCTTTGGCTACCAATACACGATTAATATGATGATTCACCTGCGTGAAGTCCGTTGGCTTGAAAGGCATTTTCACCCCAAACTCTGGCAACAGGTAATGCAGATCACTCGTTGCTGGGTAATATGGTTCAGCGGTTTCCGGCCCTTTAGTTTGCAACCACCACTGAACCTGATGTTTATCAGCAAACATTTTTAGTTTAACTTCATCATCAGCACTTAACGGCGCCATGATACGCAAGACCATTGCAGTCACACTCTCACCAATCGCCAGCTCGATTTGAGGCAACTGCTCAATAATGGACAAGGAGGCAATCAGCTCACGCAAAGGCATTAACATTGCTGACACATGTGGCGGCAATATTTTGCAAGTTTCCATATTCGCGACATAACGCGACTTTTTTTCATGAAAACCAACCAGTACCACGCCTTTTTTGATCACATGACGCACCGATAAGCGCGCACGGTAACGATATCCCCAGGTTGGACCATAGATGGGACGCATCATCGTCTCAGCTTTCACCTTGCCGATATGCCATAAATTATCTTCAAGCACGCGCTGTTTCATAGCAACCTGTGCATCCGGCTCAAGATGCTGCATGGAGCAACCACCACAAGTACCAAAGAATTCACATTTTGGCTCTACGCGTTGCGATGACTTACGGTGAACTTCAGACAAAGTTGCAACTTCCCAACTCGGCTTTTTCTTGTAGGAACTAAAGGTGACGAGTTCACCTGGCAACGCGCCCTCAACAAAAACTACTTTTCCTTGAGTGCCATCTTCATTTTGCAAATGACCAACACCGCGTGCGTCCATATCAAAAGAACGTATTTCTATTTTATTCATGGGAATTTCGGCGGCAAGCGAGGTTGCGCCATCTAAAAGAAAAAATTCAAAAACGGAATTATAAAAGAATTGAAGCGTCGACCCGAGCTATTCTCGAAAAAGTGGAAACTTAATCAGATAAGCGCGTCTCTGCCGACGCCGCGCGACAAGAAAGAACGCTTCAGCTTGATCAGTGCTTCTTGCTGAATCTGGCGGACGCGCTCTCGGGTTATCCCCATTTCATCAGCCAGCGTCTCTAAAGTTGCAGGATCATCATTATCCAACCCAAACCTGCGGGTCACCACAATACGTTGCTTATCAGGCAATTTAGAAAGCCAATCCCTGACCAGCACCGTCATTTCATGATGCTCTGCACGTACATCGGGACCGTCTTCATTATCACCTGGCAACATATCCATTAAACTTGATTGCGGATCGTTATCCAACGGCGTATCCAACGACGTGGCATGCTCAGACAGGGCTAGAATATCTTGCACCTCATCAACAGGCCTATCCACTAGCAGTGCAATATCTTCTAGATTTGCGTCCCTACCATCACGACGTTGAGACTCAAGGTGATATTTTGCTCGGAGTATCTGATTCAATTCACGCACCATGTGTACAGGAAGACGGATGGTACGCGCCTGATTCATGATTGCACGCTCAATACTTTGCCTAATCCACCATGTAGCATAAGTTGAAAATCGAAAGCCACGCTCAGGTTCAAATTTATCAATTGCGTGCATTAAACCAAGATTCCCCTCTTCAATCATATCTAAGAGGGCCACACCACGATTGATATAATGCTTTGCAATAGAGACGACAAGGCGCAAATTATGCTCAATCATTTTTTGCCTGGCTTCAAAGTTACCCTGCTTGGCCAACGTAGCAAAGTGCAACTCTTCTTTTGAATCAAAGAGCGGTCGAGTACCGATTTGATTGAGATAATATTGCGTCGTATCTGTCGATAACTCTGCTGCAAGAACGTTTTTTAGCTCGTCGATAGGTGCAACAATTAACGAAACAGGATCTACTGCTTGAGCATCTCCACCATCGACATCAATATCTACAGTATCGGTGACGCCCTCAGCATCAATGCCATCATCAACACCCTCAACACCCTCCAACGATGAGGGCTCAGCATTGCCGAATGTGGGAACGTCTAACTTTTGGTTGAACGCATTTTTTTGCATAGCTCTGTCTGGTGTGAATACTCAATATGTTTAAACCCCGAAGCGCATCAACGACTATTATTCACCTACACCTACATCTACACTTACGTAACTTCATCTTACAACCATTACCAAATTATTACGAACAATTTGTAAATTCAGTTCGTCCTAAAAAATAGGATCGAGCGCAAACTAACGTGGCGGCAGATACTTCATGGGATCAACTGGCTTTCCCTGCAAACGTATTTCAAAGTGCAACTTCACAGTATCACTATCAGAGTTCCCCATCTCAGCAATTTTTTGACCTTTGGCAATTGTCTGACCTTCTTTTACAAGTATCGTCTTATTATGAGCATAAGCAGAAAGTAAGCTAGCACTGTGTTTAATGATGACCAAATTCCCATAGCCACGAATTCCGCTACCGGCGTACATAACTTTACCTGCACCTGCTGCTTGGACGTCCTGCCCTGATTTGCCGGCCAAATCCAATCCTTTGTTTTTAGCATCATCAAAGCCTGCTAGTACCTTACCATCACTTGGCCACATCCAATCCACGGTTTCTGTGTCACTCACATTCTTGTCAGCCACCTTCTCCGGCATTTTGACTGCGGTAACAGCATCGCTTTTAGCTAAAGCAGGGACACCACTATCAGACTTCTGCAGCTCTGCGAGGACACCTTCAGAATATGGGCGCTTATCCCCTTTGGGTCCGTTTTTATTGACAGATAACGTATTTGCCAATGGTTTTACTTCGATCGCCGAAGCTGGCACAACTGCCAACGTTTGCGCCCCTTGCAAAGTTTGCGTAGTACCAACATCCGGCGCAGCAACTCGTAAAACCTGGTCTACCTTGATATCGTTGGGATTTTTTAAATTATTCCATACAACAAGATCACTGTAACTCTGACCGTGATCCAGCGCGATCCGGTACAACGTATCACCACGTTTTACGACATAATTCCCTTTGGTATTTTCTGGCAACTTAGCTACGGGCTTCGCGACAGGGATCACTTTATTCCCTTCTGTTGAGACTGGCAGTGGGCCACGCTCAACAACTGGCGCTTTATTTGGTGTCGTACTACAGGCGGACAAAATCAGGCCAACACAACCAAGACCAATTAAGTTCTTTACGTCATTTATTTTTTTCATTCTCATTACAAGATCGCCAGTAAATTCTGGTCTCAATTTTTTTCCATATAAAACACGCACAATTACCTCAATATTTAGACAATACCGGGGTGCAAAGGCACAAAATGACAACTCTCAACAACCACACTCTTCCAATCGGCATCTGAAATACGCTCGATCAATTGTAAAACTTGATGCCGACCGCCTACTGGCGCAATCAATCTTCCACCTACTTTAAGTTGCGTCAGCAATGTGTGTGGTACTTCCATTCCTGCAGCAGCTAGTATGATACCGTCAAATGGTGCCGCCTGAGGCATTCCTAACATGCCATCTCCGTAATGCAAGCGGATATTACCGATACGCATAGGACGCAGGTTATTTTTAGCAAGATCATGCAGCGCTTTTATACGCTCAATTGAATACACTTCGTTCGCGATCAAAGACAACACCGCAGCCTGATATCCACAACCGGTGCCAATTTCCAGTACTTTATCTAGCTTCACCTGATTACGAAGAATTTCTAGCATCCGACCTACGATATAGGGTTGAGAAATGGTCTGATGGTGCCCAATGGGCAATGACGCATCAATATACGCTTGACTCTCAAGTCCGGAATCTAAAAATAAGTGTCTAGGCACTACCCTCATCGCTTCGAGAACAACTTGGTCTTTCACTCCCTGCTGAGCGATCCTGGCAACCATGGCACGACGTACCGCCTCAGAAACCAGAGGACTCTGGGAGGTATTAATAATGGCAGTTTTTTGCTCTTTAGCAGGACTCCATCCAGAAACCTGATGAGATCTTGCTTGCGCGCTCGCGTCACGGCCGAGATTTTGCATCGCAGTCTGCGTGGAAACACTGGCCGCAATACGATTTCTACCGACATTCTCTTTTCTTTCGACGACCGAGGATAAAGTGAGCGGAAACCGCTTCTCTTTTGGCTCTGTCATTTGAAAGTCATGTCTAGCATGCCTAATTGTTTGTGGTTGGTTAAATCTACTTGCAATGGGGTCACAGAAACATATCCTTTCGCTGTGACATCAAAGTCAGTTCCTTCCCCGCCATCGCGAACAGCACCTGGCGGTCCAATCCAGAATATTTCACGATCATGTGGATCACGCATCGAAATCACTGGTTCAGACGCATGCCGCTTCCCTAAGCGCGCTTTTCGCACCCCTTTAATCTCATTAACGGGTAGATTAGGGATATTCACATTGAGTAGAAAAGGTCTTGGCAACTCAGGAAAGCCATACCTAACCAGATCGGCAGCAAATTTTGCTGCCGCATCTAGATGATCCCATCCTTTATTAACCTGTGAGAATGCAATCGCTGGAACGCCAAATAAAAAACCTTCGGTAGCCGCAGCAACAGTGCCGGAATACAACGTATCATCCCCCATGTTCTGCCCCTGATTAATGCCTGAAACAACGAGATCGGGGGCTTCCTTCAAGATTGAAGTGAGCGCAACATGCACGCAGTCAGATGGCGTGCCATTCACAAAATAAAATCCGTTCTCTGCACGCTGGACTGACAATGGACGATCCAAGGTCAAGGCATTCGAAGCACCAGACCGATTGCTATCCGGGGCCACTACCGTCACATCAGAAAATGCAGCAAGAGCTTGCGCCAGAGCCACAATTCCGGGAGCGAGGTAACCGTCATCATTACTAATTAAGATTTTCATAATCCACATTCTAACCGAAGCACAAAAACAAATTTCTACCGATGTGACTTTTTTACGGCATAATAAAAATAAACGATCGTACTATTTTTAAAACGGAGACCAAAAAAAATGAAAGCTGCTGTATGTAAAGCATGGGGCATACCAGATACACTCGAGATCATGGAATTGCCGGATTTAGTTCCTGGAGCGGGGCAAGTTGGCATCCAGGTAAAAGCTGCAGGGGTCAACTTCCCCGATGTTTTAATCATACAAAACAAGTATCAGTTTAAACCTGAGCTTCCCTTTTCTCCGGGCAGTGAACTTTCGGGCGAGATATACGCCGTTGGCGAAGGCGTTACACACCTGAAAAAAGGCGATAGAGTCATTGCGTTCATTGGTCACGGCGCCTTTGCGCAACAAGTGATCGCGCCCGCTGCTGCCGTCATGCCAATGCCACCCGGAATGGATTTTGACACAGCAGCAGCCATCACACTGACCTATGGCACTTCACATCATGCTATCGCAGATCGTGCTCAACTTAAAGCAGGCGAAACCATGCTGGTACTTGGCGCAGCAGGAGGTGTTGGTCTAGCAGCGATCGAGATAGGTAAAGCACTAGGCGCCAGAGTTATTGCCGCCGCCTCTACTGACGAAAAACTGGAAATATGCCGCCAGCATGGCGCCGATATCTTAATTAATTACACCACAGCTGATTTGCGGGAAGCCATAAAAACAGCAACGGAAGGCAAAGGTCCTGATGTAATTTATGACCCTGTGGGTGGTATCTACGCTGAACCAGCATTTCGTTCGATTGCTTGGCGCGGTCGCTATCTCGTTGTTGGCTTCGCGAATGGAGAAATACCCAAGTTGCCACTCAATCTGACATTGCTTAAAGGTGCATCATTAGTCGGTGTTTTTTGGGGCGAATTTGCCAAGCGAGAGCCAAAACATAATTTGGAGGCAATGAGAGAGTTAATGGGCTGGCTCAATGATGGCAAAATTAAACCTCATATTTCCAAAACCTATGCGCTGAAAGAAACAGCATCCGCACTCAATGATCTGGTCGCTCGAAAAGTGACTGGAAAAATTGTTATTCACCCAGACAGATAACAAAACATCGCCTATAGAGACACCACCTAAACGAGGTGGAGTTTCTATTAAGACTTAGGGCATGGTGACAAACGCTTTGGTGCGATTGTGTCGTTTGTCAGAACGGGGCAGCGTCACCTAACCAATACTGGTTGATATCTTTAATACCCCATTTACCTGGGTCTTCGCGATTGGCAATTCTATCTTGCAAACCGGGGCCAGCGAGATCCAACAATTCTGGCACAATATACGCCATCGATTTGACCGAGAAAAATACTCTAACTTTTGGCGCTAAAAGAGACTTTCCAATTTGCTGCTCAATAACGACACCTAAGCGACCTGACTCAAGACGAACCAGCGTCCCGACTGGATAAATACCGATACTTTTAACAAAAGCCTGAAATATTTTTTCATCAAAATGCCCCTTGCTCCATTCAGCCATTTTACGAATCGACTGAGCAGGACACCAACCTTGTTTGTATGGACGATTTGACGTAATTGCATCATATACGTCACAAACAGCTCCCATTCTCGAAAGCAGACTAATCTGCTCACCCTTAAGACCCTTAGGATAACCGGTGCCATCCATCTTTTCATGATGATGCAAGCATACATCCAGCGCAACTTGACTTACGCCATCTGACGCTAGGAGCATTTTATACCCGGCTGTCGGATGCAGTTTTACAGATGCGAACTCATCATCTGTCAATTTTCCGGGCTTATTGAGAATGTCACTTGAGATCATCATTTTACCGATATCGTGCAGCAAGCCTGCGAGCCCAGCCTCGCGGGCATCCTCCTCACCCAAACCTAACTGTTTAGCAAGCGACACCATCAGCGCACATACCGCTACGGAGTGCATGTACGTGTAGTCATCTTTTGTTTTGAGTCGAGCTAACCCAATTAAGGCACCGGGATTTCGCATGACTGAATCAGCAATTTCTTCCACTATCTCTTTTGCATTCCCCACGTCAACGGCTTTTCCCATCCTAGCCTCGGAGAACATGGAAAACACGGCTTCTTTCGACTTGCTAACGATTCGCGATGCGCGCCCGAGTTCGTCGCCCATGGAGACCGGTCCTATGTCAGAAACAACGACTGTTTTCACAAACTGAACTTCAGGCTCCTCCGGTGCAAGCGGCGAACTCTCAGTAGCTTGATAGACGTCCAGCCCCTTACTGCTATCAATCCAAGCTTCCTTTATTTTTGTTTTTTGAATTTCTGCCAACTCATTTTGTTCAGTGAGAAGAAACGACTTCTTCCAAAATGGACTATCCATCCACGACCCACAAAGCTCGTGGACGTACATACCAAGTATTAGTTGTGAAATATCAATTTTTTTTAGCATAAACTACTTAGGAAATATACTGTTAGGCGACGTTACTCAAACGCTACACATGAATTATTCAGCAAAGCCGTCAACTACGCCATCAAAAACACATGCACTCTAACAATTTTTTTCTATCTCGCTCTTCAGTAATAGCTTCATCGGCCTGAAAAGCTCTTGCATTTGGCGGTTTTTAATGAAACTCAGGTTATAGGGATGTTCGGAGGAAATTTGCGGAAATAATGCAACTTCTGGAACTTTTTTTAATGATTCTGCAATCTTCCCCCACAAAATCAAAGCTGGCATGCATCCGGACACCACCGAGTGGTGGTTATGCAATGCAATACAAACATGGCGAAAAAACACCTGCCACGAACGTCCGTCTTTTACCGGAGCAACATGCTTTCTGAAAACCAACGACGCATTCAATAAAAGGAAGCCATGATCAAGCAATTTTTGCTGCATCTCAGGCAATGTCTGTAAATATTCAGATCCAGGCTCAATAGCTCTTGATGCTATATTTTCCAGCGCTGTACCAGACGTGTTTTCCTCTTCTATTTGACCATCCGCCACTAACAACATTTTAACGAAATTTCGCAGAGACGTTGCACGATTAACCCGCTTGGACAAACCACGACCATCGTTCGCCCATATTTCTTGGACTGCGCCATCCATAAAGCACACACCAGTCGCACTTTCCGCTCTGGGGTAAGGCCCCTCTCCCACCAAGATAAATCTTACCTCATCCATTGGAAGACTAAAGGCTGCAAATAAGCGACCTTCTGAGGGCAAAAATTCTTCAACACATAATTGAGAAAAATACGATGGATCCGCCTGATGCATTGCTGCCAGTCCAGTCACTATCGTATCGCACCAAGACGGATGGACGAGATCCAGCCCTCTACAGATCTCAGTAGGCAAGAAGGAAACTGCACTACTCATTTTTCAGCAACCGATCCCGTTTGTGGATTTGATGGCCCAGGAAAACCCGGCAAAACAATTGGCGCAGTCGGTACAATTGGCGGATTGGATGAGGGGGGAATTCCTTGGCTAGCACGTGGTGGAAACCCGACTGGCGCCACCGGTGACACCTGAGGTAACTCATTACTTGGATTACGAGCAGTCGTGGAAGAAATTTTAGCTATCGTATTTTCTGGCAAAGAAGCCCTGCGCATTACTCCAGACTCAGAAATCATTACGTAACCCTCATGGATTTCCTTAAGAATAATCCCTGGCGCAATTTCGGAGTTGAGTGCAACGGTCTGCGCTGGCTTTCCGTTGGCGGAGATGATGGCGAGGCTTTCTTCATTTTTCCTGGCAATAATAATACCCTTGAGATCATAGTTGGCTGCGTTGATCTGTGCTGTCTGTGTGCCACCGAATATGCCACCCCATTGACCTGAACCAGGCTCAATACGCCCCTTTAACGGAACATCGGCGACGCTACGATTCATGGGTTTAAATACACGCACTCCCCAAAAACTCAGCGACATACAAAGTAATATAAACGCCATAAAACCACATAATAAAGGTAATCGCTTCATCTTCTTCCCTGTCAGCGTACCAGCTGATTAATTTCAATAATTGGCATTAATACCGCCAGCACGATCAAAAGCACAACACCACCCATGGCTAAAATCAACACCGGCTCAAGCAAACCGGCAATCGTTAAAGCTCGGCGCTCCAGATCCTGTTCTTGTGCACTTGACGCACGTTCCAACATCGTTGGCAACTCACCAGTCACTTCGCCAGCTCTGATCATGTGTATTAGCATAGGCGGGAAATGCTTATGAGCAGCCAAGGCGCGAGCCAAGCCTACACCTTCGCGGACGCTTGCTGTCGCTTCCTCAACCTGCTCACGCATTGCGACATTGGACAAGGTTTCGCGACTGGTCTGCAATGCACGTAAAATCGGAACCCCTGAGCCGGTTGTGATCGCCAATGTACTTGCGAAACGGGCGGTATTGAGACTACGCTCAAATTTTCCGTAGACTGGCGCAGTTAACAACCATTTATGCCAGCGCATTTTCACATCGGGGTTTTTCAACGCCGAACGCCAAGCAGCGAAAGCGACAACGAAGATCAGTGCAACCAGCCAGCCGTAGCTTCGCACAAAATCGGAAATCGCCAGCATCATGACCGTCAAAAAAGGTAATTTCTGTTTCGTGTTCGCGAACACAGAAACAATTTGCGGCACAACATAAGTCAGAAGAAAAATCACAATCGCAAATGCCACTACCGTGACAATGGCAGGATAAGTGAAAGCTAGCTTCACCTTCTGCACCAATGCATTCCGACGTTCGATGTAATCAGCCAAGCGAGATAAAACACGAGAAAGATGACCAATTTGCTCGCCTGACGCAACAAGCGCACAGTAAATCTCAGCAAAATCATTCGGATGCTGCTTTAATGCATCAGATAATGCCGCACCAGCAATAACCTCCGACCTGATCGAGGCGATAATATCGCGAATAAAAGTCCGCTCAGATTGTTCTAATAGTGCAGACAAAGACTGCTCCAACGGCAACCCTGCCTCTAGCAAACTTGCGAGCTGACGCGTGAATAATGCCAGTTCCACACTAGACAATCGTTCTGCGAACAGAGGTCGTTTTTTTCCACCATCCGCATCATACTGGTTACGGATAGATTCAACACTCAGCGGCACAAGTCCTTGTGAACGCAATTCACTACGAGCCGCTCGCGCACTATCTGCGTTGAGTACGCCTTTACTGCTTACACCCTCGGCGCTAATCGCCTCATATCGAAATGCTGGCACGGCTTTATTCCTTAGTTACGCGCAAAACTTCTTCTTGCGTCGTGACACCGCTTCTGATCCAACGATCTCCATCTTCTCGCATGGTGAACATTCCATTTTTTTGCGCCGCAATACGAATATCAGCTTCAGAAGAATGCTGGTGAATCTGCGCCCGAATTTCATCGGTTGTCTGCAACAACTCATATACGCCAAGTCGTCCCTGATATCCCGTATGTCCACAATGTTCGCATCCAACAGCATGCCAACGCCCTGCCTCTTGCACGCGGCAATGTGTGCACAACTTGCGCACTAAGCGCTGCGCAACTACACCTAGCAATGAAGAAGACAACAGGAATGGCTCAATCCCCATATCAAGCAGACGCGTGACGGCGGCGGCTGAATCATTGGTATGCAACGTCGCGAGAACCAAATGACCCGTTAACGAAGCCTGTACCGCAATTTGTGCGGTTTCCAGATCACGAATTTCACCGATCATAATGACATCCGGATCTTGACGCAAAATCGCACGCAATGCTTTAGCAAACGTCATATCTATCCGTGCGTTCACCTGAGTCTGCCCAATGCCGGCAAGCTCATATTCAATCGGATCTTCAACCGTCAGAATATTAGTGGTGCCTGCGTTCAATCTGGACAACGCAGCGTATAGCGTAGTGGTTTTGCCTGAGCCAGTTGGGCCAGTCACCAGCACAATACCGTGCGGCTGTGAAATGAGCTTATCAAAACTATGCAGCACATCGTCACTCATTCCTAGGTTACTCAGATTCAGATGTCCCGCCTCTTTATCGAGCAACCTGAGTACAGCCCGCTCTCCATGCCCAGTAGGTAATGTAGATACACGCACATCCACGGGCTTTCCACCAATACGCAATGTAATGCGGCCATCTTGTGGCAGACGTTTTTCTGCAATATCAAGCTGGGACATGATCTTGATACGCGAGATTAACGATGCATGAATCGCCTTCCGTGGTCTCACCACATCTCGCAATGCACCATCAACGCGAAAACGCACCACTGAAATTTGTTCAAATGGCTCAATATGAATATCCGATGCACCATCACGCAATGCCTGCGTCAAGAGTGCGTTAATCATCCGAATCACAGGAGCATCATCTGCAGACTCTAGTAAATCTTCTATCGCTGGCATATCCATCAATAGTTTTGCCAGATCAAGATCAGATTCAACTTCCCCAACAACATCAGCCGCATCGCCGCCTGAGCCAGCATAAGCCTTGGCAATCAATTCATCGAGCGCATCTGGTGAAATGACATTAAGTTTAATTTTTCCAAATTTTCGACCAACTTCAGCTATTGCAGAAGGTGTCGTTTTTTGAGATACAGATATTTCCACTGGTGCACCAGGAATCGAGGTATCCCGACTCGCAAGCACCAGAAAGTCACGCGCAAACCCATAAGGTAACAAGCGGTTTTCTAACATAACTTACTTACCTTCAACAGGAACTGTCTTGGATGCTGGAGCAGAAATTGTCATCGGTGTCGTCATCAACTTGCCCTTTTCCATTTCAGGCAACAACGCAGCGGCACTACCACCTTTTGGAACTGGCATTTGCGTCCTCATGTAATCGTAACGATCAACTGAAACGTTGTTACTATCCAATGCAGTACGAATCACCGTTGGACGCAAAAATACCATCAAGTTCGTCTTATTTCTTGTGGCAGTCTGGTACTTAAACAAGTTGCCGATAATTGGAATATCAGCGAGACCTGTGACTTTCTCTGTCGTATCAGCAACTGTGTCAGAAATTAATCCGCCGAGCGCTAAGATTTCGCCATCTTCGACAAGGACATTCGTAGAAATAGATCGTTGCGTTGTGGTCGGTCCAGAAGAGTTCGTCGCAGAGCTTGCAACCACAGCCGAACTCTCTTGGTAGATGGCAAGTTTTACTGTACCCCCCTCTGAAATCTGCGGCTTAATGGTTAATTTCAAACCAACGTCTTTGCGTTCGATGGTTTGGAACGGATTAACACCAGCGGTACTTGTCGACGCGGATGTTGCGTACGAACCAGTAATAAACGGTACGTTCTGACCAACAACAATTTTCGCTTCTTCGTTGTCGAGGGTGACCAGATTCGGCATCGACAAAATATTTGTTCCGTTGCCGCTATCTACCAGATGTGCCAATGCACCTAATCCGAGTTTTCCACCAATTTGTTTAAACACGCCGATGGAGAGGCCATTACTTGGCAAGCTCGTTGAACTCGTAGCGAGCGTGGCCAAATTATTAGCGCCGGAAGAGAAAATGGTACCCCCGCCAATTCGGTAATCACTATTTGAGTTGCCTGACAAACCAGCCCACTGCACACCAAAATCATTTTCTTTATCAGCATTTACTTCAATAATTAATGCCTCAATATAGACCTGAGCACGACGTGCATCCAATTGGTCAATAACGGTCCTTAAATTTTTATATACAGCTTCACTTGCAGTAATAATCAGCGTGTTAGTTGCCGCGTCAGCCTGAATAAAGCCAGCCGCACCACCACCAGAACTACTTGTTTTCGCATTCGCGCCCGATGAGGACGTATTACCTCCTAAAGCGGAACTATTTGAGCCAATGCTAAACCCATTCTGAGAAGAACCATTTGCAGTAGAACCTGTCGTCGAGCTTGTGTTAGACAATCCACTACTGGCGGGCTGCTCAGAAGTATCTCCATTGACGATGGATCGCAGCGTCTGCGCCAACTTTACCGCCTCAGCGTTACGTAGATACACGACATGTACGTTTCCAGGTAAGCTTGTTTGTTGATCAAGTTTTGAAATCAACGATTTGATCAAATTTGCACGCGCCTGCGATGGGGCTCGCAACAGCAATGAGTTTGTCCGCGGGTCAGCCATAAGAACGGCGTGACCAGCATCGTTTGCGCCAGCAACGTTATTTTCGGTGAGTTTAATGACCATCGCAGCAATGTCTGATGCCATCGCATATTTCAGAGGTATGACATCTAGATCGACATTCGCTGGAACGTCAAGACCCGCAATGATTTTATCCAGACGTTTTAAATTATCTGCGTAATCAGTAATGACTACCGAATTATTACCAGGGTTCGCATTGATCGTATTATTCGGCGAAATCAACGGACGTAAAACCGTCACAATATTCGCCGCAGACTCATAATTTAAGCGATATATCTGCGTCGCAACCTGATCGCCTTTGACTGTTTCGCCTTTATCATTTTGCAGCGTCTTGGTCGGGCCTGGTTGTAATTTTGCATCGGCCTCTGGCACAACTTTGTAATAACCATCGGCAGAAACAACCGCATAGCCCTGCAAGCGCAGCGTGGATGTCAGCAGCTTGAATGCCTGCTCTTTTGTAAGAGGCTTTTCAGAGACAAGATTCACCTGCCCCTTTACCCTTGGGTCGATAATAAATGTTGTCCCAGTATAATGTCCAATTGCCTTCACTACAGATTCAATATCCGCACCGACAAAGTTTAAATCAGCTGTATTTTTATCTGGTGATTGCGCCACCGCGACGTTACTGATAAAACAGCCGGTACTCAACATGACCGCCCCTGCGATGACGGAAAAGTAAAACCTTGGTTTGCCTAAGGAATTGCGGATCATAGCTGCCCTGCTTTTTAATGGAAATGTTTTCATTTGAACTCTAACGCGATTACATCCTTATCGCCATCTTTACGGCGTTGCCCTAGCAAATTCAACAAATTTGCCAACTTTGTTTCTTGCCCCTCTTGTGCCCATGCTTTTCCAGAAAACTGGAAACGTCCACTATTCAATGCCCCCGTCCCACTCAACATCATTGGTCCCGTTTGAGTAATGAGGTTGACATCAGCGCTTGTACCATGCAAATCGAACGACATCTTATAACTTCCCAACGGACGAACAGGAGAAAGGCGCGAAGCCATTTCCGCCAAGTCTAACTGCAATTGCCCTTGCGCACTCAATAAAGTACCTTCACGAGTGAACTGCAAGTTATTCCATGATAAATGTAAATTACCGGATGGCCCAATCGTGTTTAATGGCGCCCCCAAACCTTCCAGACGCTCTGTTGGCAAAACAATGGAAGCGGGACTCACATGCCACTCAGAAAAATTACCTGAGACCTTAAGGGGAGCAGACAACGATTCACTATTCTGCAATTCAAGATCTATCTGCGTCAACAAAATCAATGGCGAAATTTCCCAAGAGAAACGACCAGGAAACAACGGCGTCACGGGATCATTAGCAGTTGCAGCCACACCGACAAACGCTGACCCGCTCCAGAACGAACCTTGCACATCCCCCAAACACAAACGACCATGAGTCTGACGCTCTATTAAAACGCCCATCCAACTTGCTGGCAGTAAAAAAAGTATCGTCAATATCAGGCTCAGTATCGCGGTACCTATCCATAATAATTTCCGAGAAAACCCCTCCAGCAACATATTAAAGCCCGCCACGTTGCTGCTTCAGCATTAACGTCACAGAAACCTGCCCATTTTCAGGCAATGCAACCAGACGCGCCTCTTCTACTGTAAGGCGAGAAGCCCGCTGAGACTCGAGCAGCCAATCCATGATATTTGAATAAGCGACTGTCTGAATCTGAATTCTCACGATATCATCCGTGACACTCAGGCTTTGGGACTTGATCCCTCGTGCTGATAAACTTGTCTCTATTGATTCTTTCGTGACAGGATCGATAATTTGATTAAGACTTGAAGCAAGTCTAGCCTGCTGGCTACTCAATGCGGAAATCTCCGCAACCTGTTGGTGCAATTCAGGAATCTGTTTCTCTAATTTTGCTCGCCCAGAGATGGCTGGATCGAGAAAAATAATGTAAAGCAGAGCAGCAATAACCACTAGCGTCGCAGAAACGAGCATTTTCTTCTCGCGCGTGTCACGCTCATTCCAAAACAATCCAAATTGCTGCATTAATTGTTGTTTCATCACTTCACCTCTGATTGCGTAATGTGAAGAACACCATCGGATGTCGTCGTTAAGCGCAATGATCGCTCCGATAATGCCAACTTGAGTTGATCCATCGGAATGGTACTTAATGACTTCACTCTCACCTCTAATCCGTGATCTTTATAATCGACCGACATGACTGACGCAGCTCTACCAACAACAACTCGATCCCATACCTGAGCAAACTCAGACGCCAAAACCACAAAGTCATCAGGAGCAAACTGTCCCGCCATTTTTTTCGTCAAATTAACTTTTTGCCTCATCTGCGCCAACGGATTAAGGATGGTAGTTTCTTTTGGGAAACTAGTCTTATAAGTCGCCACCAAGACATCGTTAAGGCTCTTAGCTGTTCTTTTCAAATTAAACCATTCGAGATTTAATGCAATGATATTGACTAGTAAAATCATCGCAACAAGACGCAAAGGCCAACGCCATAAGTTCCAGTCAATCGCAGGCTTATGAATTGCTGAAACTTCCGACATCAGATCCGGGGTTTGCGCATTCACACCACCGATTCTTTCAAGCCACGAAAGTGGCAGAATCGTAATTTCAACGTCTTTCTTTTGCGCGCTGATCAACGCCTCATAACGATCCTTCTCATTATTGGCGACGTATAAAACAATTTGTTTTTCGGGCGCGAGTAAAGTGATCGTACGGATAACATCCTCATGATCTGCCGATGCAAGATCAAACCCAAGCCCCTGAGATACTCCTTGCCTCAGTGTCAGGCTGGCGCACTCATCGCGATTCTCAACAATGGCGGATACATGTTCATTGTCAACGGTCATCTGCAATGCGAGTTGCGCTGGATAGGCGGCTATTTTTCTAACCGGCCAATCCTTCACGATCACCGCAAGTTGCTCCACCCATTCACGATCAGCAACGGCAACAGTTGACTCCCCCCCAACAACCGGACTTGCCACCAGCACTACGCTTGATGGATCACCAGTAATTTGCTCTTCGAGTAAATTGGGTAAAGCGGCCTTGAATTTAGAAGGCGACATTGGGGGTACTTTTGTTGTTAGCAAGCTCACATCACTGGCTGCTATAAGCAGACTCAGCTGTCGTACGTCGATCGCTAACTTTTTCAAATCGGCAAGTGTCCTTTCCCCCTGCTCAAGCAATTGCCCCTCAATAGAAAACAACGCAAAAGGCAGTGCTTCCGATACCCAGTCCGGTTTCGTGTGAATCATTCCCCTTGCGGGCATAGAAATAAAAAGTGTGCTTGCCATTTTCGTTTAATTTTCTCTTACCCAAAGTAACGCTGTTGCACCATCACTCGTTCTCGCCACAAGAGCACTCACGTCCAGCGCCGAACGATTCATTTTCACCTTTCCATTGACAATAAAATATCCTGTTTTAATATCAACGTAAGGAAGCATCTGATTACTAATCTTATTAGAAAATCGCTGCTGAAGATCCTGAACACTATTAAAATATGCCGTCTTTCTGCTAGCAATAATTAGTGCCGCATCGCCCATACTAATACCATCAATCCGCGCAGCAATCACTTCGGCAGTGGCGGTATTGAAATTCACTGGCGTCACGCTACCATTTCGCGGCAAAACAACAACATAAGGATGTAAACTTGCGACCATATCTGGCGTAAAGCCGGGTACCGCAAGTAAATCGTCAACTTGAGTAAATCGCAAAAATTGCACTTTAGCACTATTTCCAGAAGACACTGAATTTGTTTCTGCACCGCTACTCGCTGGGACGCTGGGGTTTGTGGAAGCGGAAGAGCTCGCCACTTTTGCCTGTGTCTGCGCGATAACCGTCGCTGTCGCTTCCGCAAGACTTGAAGACATCTGTAAATTGGTAAGTAAGCGCGAAAATACAGCAACCTCGCGTGGGTCTGCAATACCATTTGTCGCCAAATTATTCAAATTATAGGAAGCCTGTGCATCCACAATTTGTCCTGAAAGTGTCGCATCATTGTTCTCAGCGTCCTGCTTATCTTCTTCAACGTACTGATCGAGCTTCGTATTTTCGAGTTTCACGGCCCACGGCTCATCAAGATAATCAGCCGTGGAATGCCTTGCATCCTCGCGCAGAATCAACCTCGCCCAATCGATTGCACCACGTAAAATCCATTTTTTTTGCAGTTGCATCCGTTGATTTTCAATCGAACGCACCTGCACTTGTTGCTGCCAGAATAAACTAGCGACAATCGTAATTGCCAACGTGGTTAATAACAGCGCGGTGACCACTGCCACTCCGCGCTCTCTTTTCATTTTATTTACTGGCAAGATCAATTCGCCCCCAGTAGAAAAATCTTTGTCATCGAGCCTTCCCGACCTTGTATTTGCATAGAAACTTCTAAGCCGGCAAGGGTCGGTGTTTTTTGCGATAACGCCGTTGGATTATTAACGGCTTGCCCGCTGGTATCAGACGTATTTAACGTATCATCACCATTCATTCGCCAACCCGTCTCACCTTGCTTCCATGTTCGAAAAGTGAATGCCTTGGTCGACTTTTGAAGTGGGATGACAGGCGTACCATCCGTATCCTGAGCGGCGCTCTGCCACTCAGCTAGCAGTACAGATCTCTCTCGAGTTGGTGTCAATTCGCGGCGAGCAAGCACACCATCGATTACGTTATACACAACAACCTGAAATAACACTGGTTGAGTTTCATCAAAAAATGATCGGATCAACATTAATTTACTACCTGCAGCGGTCAAGACGCTCTGACCAGACAGCATTGTTGGATCCATCAAATGCGCACAATCGTTTTCGATTTGAGCAAAGGCTAATTGCACTCCGCGCGTCTGCAACATTTCCTCATTGAGTGTTTCGCGCGCACGTACAATAGCGTCAAGACCGCGCCAACCGAGCACAGCCACGATACCAAGAATACTAATGGCTACCAGCAGTTCAATTAAAGTGAACCCCAACTGACGAACTGTTCGACGAGATTTAAAGAGCATTCGGCACAACCTGCGTCAGCTTGATAATCCGCCGCTCCGACTTGTCATTTTCGTACACTTCAACTTCAACTCGTCTAAAAGAGGGATTTGGCGTGGCAATAACATGCTGAAGACACTGCAAATGCAAATCTGTCTGAGGGCACTCAAAGTTACTGTCACCTAGCGACGGCCATTCACGAGAAAGACGAATTTGCGCCAATCGGTTTTCGGCAGACCAAGTAGCCATTAGAGAGACGCGAAGGTCATTACTGTTTTGAGTCAGGCTTCCCACCGCACGCAAACTGGCACTCAATGCAGTACCCACAATGACCAGTGCAACCAGCACTTCAAGAAGGGTAAAGCCAGATTGATAAGAAAATTGATAACGCATCTCATTCGACGGAGTAATGCCCAACACCATCTGCCATGACTTTTATACTAGCGTCTGGAACTTTGAGAGTAAGGACAAAGGGTTTATCAACAGGCTCTCGACCAAAAACAATGTGCACTCCAGCCTGATTCTGAGGTGGGTCAATACCAAGCTCAAGGGGAGATAACTCAAAACTACGCTCCCGCAACATATCATCTTTCAAGGGGGTCCAGACGCGATCCTCCCGAACCATAAAACGATATCCAAACTGATCAGAATCAAAAGACACCGGCATATTACGTAGAATCGCCTCATCCCTTGCCAATTGAAATAACAGAGCAAGGCGCTTTGCATCATTCTCAAGCCGCTGCCTAGAATTTGGCAATGCATTGAAGCTGACAACACCAAGCATCACACCCGCAATTACCATTACTATCAGTAATTCAAGAAGTGTAAATCCGCGTTGACTTTGTTGATTTTTCATTCAACTGACTTTATAGATCCCATGAACCTATGTCTGTATCGTTTCCAACACCACCAGGTTGCCCATCTGCGCCATATGAAAATACATCAACCTCTCCCTTAATACCTGGAGACAAATACTGATAAGGATTACCCCAAGGATCCTTTGGCAACTTATCAATATAGCCGCCAGATTTCCAGCCATTTGCAACTGGTCCCGAGGTTGGTTTAGCGATCAGGGCCTGCAAACCTTGCTCAGTTGTGGGGTAACGTTGATTATCCAAGCGGTATAACTTGAGTGCTTGCATGACGGTAGAAATATCCTGCTTAGCTGCAGCAATGCGCGCATCATCAGTACGCCCCATCAATTTCGGAACAACTAAGGCGGCCAGAATACCCATAATTACCACCACTACCATAATCTCGATCAACGTAAAACCACGAGAGCGGTAGCGTTTTAACATCGAGTGGGGAGCACAGACAGTGATAGATTCAGAGTTCAACATAAATACTTTTAATAAAATGAAATTCGATTAAAGGACACCGACCCAGGACCGATGCGCTTCGCAGTATAAAGCGTGAATATAGCGTTAGTCGTATTTGTAACTTAAAAATAACAAAAAAAAACCATTACCTGAAGTTAAACGTTAAAACTAGAATACGCCGTCTAAGTATCGACATCAGCGGCACCAGCGCATATTACTGATCTCAATGCGATCAAGACAAGAAACTTTTACTCAACCAGTAAGTTCATCAGGTTAAGTTAATTTTAATGGCAAACTCCGCAAGCGCCGACCAGTTAATACAAACACTGCATTTGCTACGGCCGGAGCAATTGGTGGCACACCAGGCTCACCAACTCCCTCAGGTGGCTCTGCACTCTTAATAATCTCAACCTCGATGCCTGGCGCCTCATTCATACGCAGAACAGCATAGTCATGAAAATTACTCTGCATCACACGACCCTCTTTGATCGTGATTTCGCCATATAACGCCGCGCTGAGTCCAAAAATAATGGCCGACTCCATTTGCTGTTTGATGATATTTGGATTAACGGCAATACCACAGTCGATCGCGCAAACGACCTTATGCACCCGAATCTGCCCGTTTTCAACAGAAACCTCTGCCACTTGGGCGACAATGCTACCAAATGAACGGTGCAATGCAAGACCATGGGCGCGTCCCTCGGGCGCTTTACCCGCCATGTTCAGCGCGGTATCTAATACCGTCAAATGGCGGCGATTCGTACCTAGTAACTGACGCCTAAAATCTGCGGGTGTTTTATGAGCAGCATACGCCAATTCATCGATAAAGCTTTCTTTGAAAAATGCATTATGCGAGTGACCAACGGACCTCCAATAGCCCAGCGGCACTGGAGTGGGAACGATGACATGAGAAATTTTCTGATTCGCGAACTGGTAGGACGTATCGAACTCGCCCTCCGCTGTCGTTTTATCAGGTCCCGCACCAGGAACACCAAAAGTACGTTTTAATACCTGATGCGTGACGGAGCCAGAAGCAGATTTATTCAGGTAACCCAAAACCTGCCCTTTTTCATCCACGGTCGCACGGAAACGAGCCATGGCAGCAGGGCGATACATGTCATGCCCCATATCTTCCTCGCGACTCCAGACCAATTTAACCGGCGCACCACTGGTTTTCATTGCAATCACAACTGCCTGCAACACCATATCCACCTCAAGACGGCGCCCAAAGCCGCCACCCAAAAAGCACATATGCAAATGGACGTTCTCTCGGGCAATACCTGCTTGCTTAGCAGCGACGTCAACGGCAATACTCGGTACTTGCGTCGACACCCACAAATCCAGTTGTCCATTCTTAAATTGTGCCGTGCAATTCATGGGCTCCATCGTGGCATGAGCAAGAAAAGGCGCACGATATTCAGCGGCAATTGTTTTGCCGCCGTTTTTTTCAGACAATCCAGCCTCTGCATCACCACGCTGGTAGTACGTAAAACCGTCTTCCGTGTCGAGCTTCTCTGCCAATTCTTTAAAAACTACATCACTGGATAATTGGCTATGCGGACCGGCGTCCCATTCAACCGCCAAAACGCCAATAGCTTTTTTTGCTGTCCAATATGAGTTAGCGACAACAGCGGCACCAGCAACCGCGCTCTCACTCAGATGCTTCGACAAGTCAACTACATGCAAAACACCTGGCATCACAGATACCGACTTATCATCAATACTTTTGATTTTTCCGCCGATGGTTGGACTCAACTTAAGTGCAGCATAAAGCAGGCCTTCGGGACGAGCATCAATCCCAAATTGCGCACTTCCATTCACTTTTGCTAAGGCATCGGTACGCAATTGGTAACTACCAATAACACGGAAGTCTTTAGGATCTTTTAATGTGACAGTACCGGGCCGAGAATCGAGCGCTTTTGCAGCAATCTCACCGTAGGAAACCCGTTTGCCATTTACATGAAAGACGTAGCCATTTTCCGTTTTGCATTCACTTGCAGGGACTGACCATTCGCTCGCAGCCGCTGCGACCAACATTGCGCGCGCAGTGGCCCCTGCTTCACGCATCGGCAACCAGGCGTCTTTTACACTGGATGAACCGCCAGTCACTTGCAGGCCAAGCTCACGTGCGGTCTTCGATGTCAGCCATTGAGCAACATGTTTGATCGTTCCCTGATCATCAGGATGAAATGGAAGACCATCAGCCAACATTGCCACGTTACCGTATATCTTATCGATGGGGGCTGGTATTGTTTTTACCTGAGCCATTGGCACATCTAACTCTTCTGCAACCAACATTTGCAATGCGGTGTGAATACCCTGCCCCATTTCACTTTTGTGCATTGCGACCGTCACCATGCCATCTTTTGCAATTTTTATCCAGCCATTTAACGCGACTTCATCCCCCTCGATTGGCAAGCCGCTCGCACTATTCAGTCGCTGCCGAGGCGGCATAATGCCCCATCCTACAATGAGGGCTCCGGCAACACCAAGGCCGCCCAAAATAAAGCGCCGTCTTGCTGGTTTTTTCACTTCAGTCATTTCTGGTCTCCGCTTTGCGTATTATTTTTGTCTGAATCGGGTCAGAACTTATTTTCAAACCAAACTAAGGCTGGCGATAAGATCTGCTATGTGTTTCTACGAGGATATCCCTGAGCAAGTATGCGCTCCCAAACGATTTCTTTCTGATCGGGGCTCATAAACACCCACTCTGCGACCTCAGCCACAGTTCTGCCACAACCACGGCAAATATCATCAAATGTCGTCGAACAGACCGCGACACATGGTGTATCTGGACGTTCGCTTACCTTATCCATTTTGCAATACCATAAATTTCCAATCAACATCAAAAGAGACGAACGTTCGCATCTTTAAAAACGAGATCATACCGCTAATTCTTTGATCTGCGTTTGCATAAGGCGTTTCAATTCTCAGCACTGATTGCACTATAATTGACAATAATTAGCTTTAAGCACGAAAATTGGACATTTTTTGCTGCAATATGCTTTTTTTTTGCGAAGTTGACTATTGATGAATAGTTTGTTTTTCCGCCATCATCGCAAAATCGCTTTCCAATCATACTAAATATTGATGAAGTGTCGACGCACAATCCATAAGGATGGCGCGTAAAGCGCATCAATAGCAGTTACTCAACCTCTTTTAGAAAACTGAATTCATGGCCAAAGACTTTTTACAAACGTTGATTTTATTGATTTTAGTGACCGATCCCTTCGGCAACGTCCCTATTTTCGTCAGCGCACTATCCCACGTTTCTCCAGAGCGCCGTTGGCGCGTGATCGTCCGAGAATGTGCGATAGCGTTTATTTTGCTGCTCCTGTTCATGTTCTTCGGTAAAAGCTTTTTAACTGCTCTGCAACTATCTGAAGTATCAATTCGTATTGGTGGCGGTGTGATTCTGTTTCTGATTGCTTTGAGGATGGTATTTCCGCAAGAAGGTGGCGTGTTTGGCGACACAGAAGAAAATCATGAACCGTTTATCGTTCCGCTTGCGATTCCGGCACTGGCCGGCCCTTCAGCACTGGCCACGGTACTTTTATTTTCATCAGATAACAATATGGAAATTATGGTGCATCTTGGCGCGCTGACTGCTGTTGCGATTGTCTGGCTGGTAGTATTGCTGGGGGCCGAGCGCATGCAACGGGTGCTGGGTGCGCATGTCATGACAGCTTTCGAACGACTGATGGGACTGATTCTTGCGGCGATGTCAATCGAAATGCTGCTGGCAGGTATCAGGGAATACCTAAAAACACTTAACTGATCTGTTGCTGCTGCGGTAAAACATGATGTTTTTCCGCAGCAAACAACTTATTATTGAAAGTGAAATAGCCCAATAAAAATAATGCTATGGCCAACAAAAATTGTTTAAGAAATTGGCGGTTCATTTTCTACCTTCCCGGTTTTACTTCGTGATTTTCATCATGTTAAAGCGTTGAGAGAGTGAATTGGCTGTCTCTCAAGCAAATTTCAAATAATCTTCTTATCAGCAAACTGTGCGATCTCTTCTTCAGAATAACCCAGTTGCTGCAAAATCTCTTGATTGTGCTGTCCTAACTTCGGCCCGAGCCATTGAGTAGCACCAGGAGTTTCGGACATTTTAGGGGTAATCGCAGGCACCTTGACAGAAGTACCATCGTCAAAAGCATGCTGCTCAAACATATTACGCGCCAAAAATTGCGGGTCATGCAACATGTCGCGAACGGAGTAAATTTTACCCACTGGTACATCTGCTTTCTGTAGGATAGACAAAGCAGAATCAATCGTTTGCGTACTACACCATGCCTGAATCGCAGCGTCGATCTCCAGAGTCCGCGGAACACGCCCATCGTTACGCATTAATTGCGCATCATTCGCCAAGTCTTTACGTTCAATGGCGATCATTAAGCGATGGAAAATAGCATCGCCATTTCCAGCAATGACAATATTTTCACCATCGCCAGTCGTGTAGGTATTAGATGGCACAATACCCGGCAATGCGCCACCTGTTCGCTCGCGCACAACACCAGCGACATCGAATTCAGGCACTAAAGATTCCATCAAATTAAAGACAGACTCATACAAAGCCACATCCACCATTTGCCCTTGACCTGAAACACACTCTGCGCCTAACTTGCCGTTCCATCGACCACCAGTAACGTCACGATGGCGCAAGGCCATCATGACACCAATAACGCCATGCAAGGCAGCGACAGAGTCGCCGATAGAAATACCAACACGCACGGGAGGTCTGTCTGGATGACCCGAAACATAGCGCAATCCCCCCATTGACTCACCGATGGCGCCAAATCCTGGCTGATCGCGCATAGGACCTGTTTGTCCGTAACCCGACAGACGCACCATGATCGTCGCCGGATTAATTAACTTCAACGCGTCGTATCCGAGATGCCACTTTTCCAGAACACCTGGGCGATAGTTTTCAATAATGATGTCCGCCTCTAAGGCGAGTTGTTGAGCGATTTCCTGTGCCTCAGCGGTTTTCATGTTGAGCGTTAAGCTCTTTTTATTTCGCGCCTGCACACTCCACCATAAAGAGGTACCGTCCTTAAGTATCCGCCACTGTCGAAGCGGATCGCCACTCTCTGGAGATTCAATCTTTATTACTTCAGCACCAAATTCGGCCAGCATTCGCGAACAAAATGGCCCAGCAATCAGGGTACCCAACTCCAGAACTTTAATACCCGCCAATGGGCCATGTTTATGTGCTGTCATCGTTTTTTGAGAAAATTGACGTCAAAAAGTAAACCAAGCGATGTTCGACTTAATATTGCTACCGTGGGGAACCGAGCGACAGGATGGTGTGATGGGATAGTCCACGCAGCAGCATGCTCAAGTCGTCCGACGATCTAACATTGCGCGGGCAATTGTTCCAGCATCGACATACTCAAGCTCACCGCCAACAGGCACACCACGCGCCAGACGGCTCACTCTGAGTCCACGTGACTTGAGGGTTTCACTGATGTAATGCGCTGTTGCTTCACCTTCGTTTGTAAAATTAGTTGCAAGCACAACCTCCTCCACCAAGCCATTGGTCGCACGGGTAATCAATTTATCGAGATAAATATCTTTAGGACCAATCCCATCCAACGGGGACAAGCGTCCCATCAATACGAAGTAAAGACCCTTAAAGGTCAGTGTTTGCTCGATCATCATCTGATCAGCGGGTGTTTCTACCACACACAGCAAACGCGGATCACGCTCTGCATCCTGACAGGTTTCACAGACGTCGATTTCAGTGAAGGTGTTACATGAAGCGCAGTGCTGGATGCGATCAACAGCATTTAACAACGCATATCCCAATTCAGAGGCCGCAACACGGTCGTGCTGTAAGAGATGATAAGCCATACGTTGAGCCGATTTCGGACCAACGCCAGGCAGACGCCTCAACGCGTCTGCCAACTGTTCAAGACTACCCGTTTTTTTCACACTCAGAATGGCATTTTAAAGCCAGGTGGCAATGGCATACCTGCAGTCAATCCAGCCATTTTTTCTTGTGATGTGGCTTCTGCTTTACGCACTGCATCGTTAAATGCTGCAGCGACCAGATCTTCGAGCATATCTTTATCATCTGCCAACAAGGAGGGATCAATAGTCACACGTTTTACGTCGTTCTTACATGTCATGACCACCTTCACTAGACCAGCACCCGCCTGACCCTCCACTTCGATCAAGGCCAATTGATCCTGGGCTTTTTTCATATTGTCTTGCATGGCCTGCGCTTGTTTCATTAGGCCTGCGAGTTGGTTTTTCATCATAAAAATATCTCCTAAAAAGAAAGGAATAAGTTAAAAATTAGTTAAATTTGCAAAAAGGGATTTGGATTATGCTGGACGTACACTACCAGTCACAATCACTGCACCAAACTCCCGCATGAGGGTTTGAACGAACGAGTCATGTTGAATCGCCTGTTCTGCATGTTTCTGGCGCACTTCACGATCAGCAATTGCTTTGGCATTAGCCGTTTGCTCAACTGCACCGATTTTGGTTTCAATGCGAGTGTTTTTAGCAAATCGCTCATTGAGAGCAGCACATAATTTATCGACGCTTCCGGAAGACAATAATGTCGACAGGGGAACGCGTAAATCAAAAATAAATTGATTACCTTCTTGCTTACAGTGAATTAACTCACTCTGTTGCGCCAATTGCTGAGCCACGCCACGTAGCGACAAGCTCGCTGCGAGATCAGGCCAGTTTCCATCCCATTCAAGTTCGGGGACTGGACCACGCCACAACGTCCGATCAGCAACAGCGACTTCCGTGACTTTGACTTCATCAACCTGTGCGATGGGCTCAGGCATCCTTACCTCCGCCATCGTTGTCCGCGCCGGAGCAACATTAACTGAGGAAGTCTCAAACATCTCTTCATCCCACGGCGGTGGCATATCATCCATGCCAACAGGCTGCATCTCTGGCACGGCAGTCGCAGGACGCTGTTCACGCTCAACTCGTGCTACTGGCGCCGATGGAGTTGCAGGTAGAGATGGGGCGACATCTATTGCTGCCCTCTCCATTACTTGCTGCGCCGATGTTTCAGTATTTACTTTTGGCAAGACATTCGTCACAACAGGTATAACTGGCTCGGACGGCGATTTGCTTTCGACAACCGGTATTGATACAGCGGGTTTGCCCCCCGTATTTTTTCCGCTTGCGGCGCTGGCTGCGCGCGCAGCAGCTAATGCCGCCATCGCTGGACTCATCGGCTTCGATGCTGCTACAGACGCAACTGGAGCAACTTGTGCAACAGGGCTCACTGAGGCAACTGTCGTTTTGGCTACGTTCGTGGCTGATAACGCAGCTGATGCAGGTGTATTTACAGTTCGCGCCGTCGCCGCTGCGGGCATTGGTGCAGCTACTGGTGTTCGTGGCAATTGCTGACCCGGGGCACCATTTCCTGGTCCACCCACTGAAGACAACGCACCACCTTCGATTGGACGGAACGCCAGCATACGCAACAAGGTCATGCTAAAACCAGCATACTCGTCTGGCGCTAACGCCAGCTCATTGCGACCATGCACAGCAATCTGATAAAAGAGCTGCACTTCTTCTTTGGCAAATACCGTGGCCAGTCGCACAACGTGTTCACGCTCAGGCAAATCATCGCCTACTGCTACTGGTACCATTTGCGCAATGGCAATCTGGTGCAGCAAAGTACCTAAGTCCTGCAATGCGGCTTTGTATGACAAACTGCGGGCTGCCATTTCATCAGCGACATCGAGCAAACTTTTACCATCGTTACCTGCCAACGCATCGAGCAGACGAATTAAATAGGATTGATCCAGTGCGCCCAACATACCCTGCACTGCCTCAAGGCTGACTTTTCCAGCAGCATAAGCAATTGCCTGATCGGTCAGAGACAAAGCGTCGCGCATAGATCCGTGTGCGCCCTGCGCTAATAAACGTAAGGCAGGCTGTTCAAAATCGATCTGTTCCTGACCAAGAATATTTTCTAGATGACCGACGATGTGCCCCGGAGGCATTTGCTTGAGATTAAACTGGAGACAACGCGATAACACCGTGACCGGAATCTTCTGTGGATCGGTCGTCGCCAGAATAAATTTAACATGCTCCGGCGGCTCTTCCAGCGTTTTAAGCATCGCATTGAAAGCATGATTGGTCAGCATATGCACCTCATCGATCATATACACTTTGAATCGTGCATTTGATGGTGCATAAATTGCCTGCTCTAACAGAGAAGCCATTTCATCGACGCCCCGGTTAGACGCGGCATCCATTTCAATATAGTCAACGAAACGCCCAGCATCAATGGAGGTACAGGCATCGCACACACCACATGGGGTCGCAGTAATACCTTTTTCGCAATTAAAAGATTTAGCCAGAATACGTGACAACGTGGTTTTACCCACCCCACGTGTTCCAGTGAATAGATAGGCGTGATGCAGCCGCTGCTGTTCGAGCGCATGAGTTAAAGCACGGACGACGTGCTCTTGCCCCACCAGCGTTTCAAAGCTTTTGGGACGATATTTTCGGGCGAGGACTTGATAAGACATTCTGAGATTTTACCCTATTCAGAAAGCGGAAAAGTGCTTAGCTCGATGGAATTTGCAAATATCCCATCACCAAAGCCTTTAACTGCATGGAAAACGCCGGATACATCAACTTTTCCGGAGACAACATTAACGTCTGGTAAAGCACGCCGTACACAGCAGCGTGAACCACCTCAGGTAATTTATCGGAATAAGCGGCAGAATCCGAACTGACGATAAATGCCTGCTGCCAGATTTGCGCTATTTTATGATACAACACTTCAAAAGACTGCTTATCTGAAACTAGACGCTCCAAATAAATTAACGCAGACCATTCGTTGCTATGAAGGCTGTGCATCTTAATCAATTGATCAAGCAAATATTCCACAACAACCTGCAATGGCAGACCGTCAACATCGCGGCCCCAATCCTCCATACGCTTTCCGACATCACTAAATCGCTGCTCAATACAATGAGCAGCAATGGATTTTTTACCGGGAAAATACTCATACAGCGTACCGATTCCTACTCCGGCAACCAAGGCAATATCCCTGATTGTTAAGCGCACATAACCCTTCTCGACCAAAAGCCGAACAAAAGCGTCAAGAATAGCTCCCTGAGTTATCCGAGAACGCTGCTGCACCGGCTTACGCCTTGATTTCAACGGTTCAGACTCTGTATTCATCACAAATTTTCATTCCCCAAACACGAACACCCCAGAAAGCGTTAGCAGCTACACTCTTAGGCAGCAGTACTAACACAAGCAAAAAAAAATTACTCACGGAGACAACATGGAATGGCGCACCCACGACGTAGTCAATCAGACCCCAGAGCTGCAAGACTACAATATTTTTAGTCAGGACGAAGCATTAGTTCATGCCACGGGTCACTTTGGCGCGGATTGGCAACTAGATACCTTGAGCGACGCCGGCGCTAATTTGGGCCGCGCTAGCATCTTGCAATTAGGTGAACTCGCTAATAAACATTTACCCGAGTTAAAAACCCATGACAGGATTGGCCAACGAATTGATCTGGTCGAGTTCCATCCAAGTTGGCATGAGCTGCTAGGGCTATTGCGACAGCAAGGCCTTCACGCCGCCGCTTGGCAAACACCCCGAACTGGCGCACACGTCGCCAGAGCTGCTGGCTACTTCTTACAATCTCAAGTTGAATCAGGCTCCCTGTGTCCAACGACCATGACATTCGCCTCGATCCCTCTATTACAAAACGAACCCAAGCTGTTTGAGCGTATTAAAGATCAGTTATTTAGTCGTGAACATGATCCCAGAGACCTTCCAATTGCAGAAAAGAAATCGATACTCATCGGTATGGGTATGACAGAAAAACAAGGTGGCTCAGACGTTCGTACGAACACGACTATCGCCTGCCCCATTGACGCGGAAGGTCGTGGCGAGGGCTATCTCCTGACCGGCCATAAATGGTTTTTTTCTGCGCCGATGTGCGACGCTCACTTAGTCTTAGCTAAAACTGAAAAAGGTTTATCGTGTTTCTTTGTGCCTCGTTGGAAATTCGATGGAAGTAAAAATACGATCCATATCCAAAGGCTAAAAGACAAACTCGGCAACAAGTCCAACTCCAGTAGCGAAGTCGAACTCATGGACGCATTCGGCATTCTGGTTGGAATTGAGGGACGAGGGATTCAGACAATTATCGAAATGGCAAATCTTACCCGCCTTGATTGCGTGATAGGTAGTGCTGCATTAATGCGTCAGGCGCTGACACAAGCAATTCATCACGCACGACACCGACAGGCTTTCGGAAAACGCTTGATTGAGCAGCCTTTAATGCGCAATGTTCTATGCGATCTGGCATTGGAAAGTGAAGCTGCGACCTATTTGACGCTAAGACTGGCAAGTGCACTGGACTATCCTGATGATCCGCTACAGCGCGCTTGGAAGCGCATTCTGACGCCAGCAGCAAAATTCTGGATTTGCAAACGTGCCGTGACATTTACCGGTGAATGCATGGAAGTCTGGGGTGGAAATGGCTACGTAGAAACTGGACCAATGGCGAGAATGTATAGAGAGTCTCCAGTCAATTCGATCTGGGAAGGCTCAGGTAATGTTATGTGCCTTGACGTGTGGCGCGCCATCGAGAGGGATCCTGAAGGAATGCAACTCTTAATTGACGGACTCACCAGTTCTTCATCACCAAGTGTCAGACAAATGGCAAGCGATCTGGAAACCGAACTCACTGCACCAGCGGAACAAAAAGAAGTGAATGCACGGAGATTCACGCAAAAATTAGTTCTAGCAACACAAAGCCATCTGATGCATGAACTCGCACCGCCAACGATTGCCGAAGCCTTTGCCCGCAGTAGATCAGATATGCACAACGGCAAAGTCTACGGCACATTAAGCAGCGCAGTGAGTAGTGAACTACAAGAAAACATTATTCACAGAGCCTTTCCGACCCAAGAAAAAGCTAACTAGTAAAATACGCCCTAACACACCATCACTAGGCAAGCAGGATGAACATCAAAGATGGCCCTCCTGCTTAATCCCTTGAGCCAACCCAACTTGCCGAGCGAGATGGGCAACAATGGCATCGCGGGCTTTTAATTCCTCCCTCAGCGCTGCAACCTCACGGGCAAGGGCTCGGATATCATGATGCAATTCGTGCTCAAGTTCAGCCTCATCCTCACCCAGAAACAACGCAGCAATATTGGCTGTCACAATGGAAAACATCGCATAACCAAATAGCACAATGAAAACGGCAAAGATTTTTGACGCAGGCGTTGAAGGTACGATATCACCATATCCGACCGTCGCAACGGTGGTAAAGGCTAGCCATACGCCATTAGCATAACTATCAACATTCGGCTCCAACCAATAAAACCCTGCCCCAGCTGTCGTTAGCATCAGTAATGCCAACACCACCATTTGTGCGAGGTGACCCGGCGTAATGTGCTGCAAAACCAAGGTTGCAAGCCGCAAGAGAATAGCGACGCAAAGAGATAAACGGAGGACCCACTCAAATAGATTCCATTCTACAAAAGACAGCCAACCGCTCCCTATACAACCAATAATAATTCCCACGTCGAGTAATAATTTACCACTACGATGTTGTCCAACACGATTTTTATACCATTGGATTACCGTATCAATGGCCATCAGAATCGAGGCTCCCCAATAGCAGTATCTACCAAGGCGAAGGAGTAAGTCAGAGCCCCCTTCCAAAAGCAAATAAAACCCTGGAATGGACAGCACGAGCCCCGCCAACAAAAGTGGACGAGAAAAAAACGAAAAAAATTGCCGCGTCATTAGAGAAACATCCATTCCCAGTGAATTACGTTTGCGTTTTCTTTTCACACTACCCCCTTCAAAATTGCTTTCGGTAATTATTTTCAGTACGTTGAGCACTTACAGCGCAGACATCTACAATCACGCAGCCATAAAAAGCCCCAAAACTAGCCTGCGGAGGATCACGATATAACGCTTAGCCAACATCAGGTTTGTATTTTTATACCAAAGTATAAGCGGCTGTATTGTGGTGTGACGCACCTAGTCTTTACATCGTTGATGTAAACATGCTTTTGAGATCTTAATGATCGCTTATTGTTGATTGTTGATTGTTGATTGTTGATTGTTGATTGTTGATTGTTGATTGTTGATTGTTGATTGCTTATTGTTATTTGCACAACCAACAGAACAAATAAACAGGAGCGCTATATTGATCGCTACTGACGATAGCAATTTTTTAAATAAACGAATGACTAGAGGGTGAAATATTGAATGAAGTGGGTGATGCGAAGAAGTGAAGGTTGGCGAGCCTGATCTGCGGCACTTGCGGTAAATGACTGTGGCTGCTTCGTTCCCGACCTGACCAGATTGGCCATGCCGCAATGCGCAGGGGCCCGCCAGACACAATTATAGCGTAAAAGCACCGTGATCGTGCAGTCATTTCGCGATTGAAATAACTTTCTAGACGCATGTTGACCGCATTAAATTGAATTTCAACACTAATTTTTGGGGGTTAAGCGGTTGAAACATGAGTTTGATCTGAATTTGATAGTTAATTTTATTGCTTTATATTAAATTATCAATATCTCAACAAGCTTTATAGGCTACTGGGACTCCTCTTCCAACTATTAATGATGGGACGCGACATGGAACTTTGTATTGAACATTTATCTAAACGATATAGTAATGGCGTACAGGCTTTAGACGATATTAACTTAACTATTCCTGCGGGAATGTTTGGTCTATTAGGACCCAATGGCGCTGGAAAATCAACGCTGATGCGCACACTTGCGACCTTACAGGACGCCGACTCAGGAACAGCGCATCTCGACACTATCGATATTCGCACACATAAAGACGACGTAAGACGCTCATTAGGCTACCTCCCACAAGATTTTGGTCTCTATCCGAAAGTCAGTGCGTATGACTTACTTGAACATTTCGCCGTACTTAAGGGAATCGACAATAACAAGGAAAGAAAGCAGGTTGTTGAGGCATTGCTTCACCAAACAAATTTATACAACGTCAAAAATAAACATGTTGGTGGCTTTTCCGGCGGGATGCGCCAACGCTTTGGTATTGCGCAGGCATTAATTGGCAATCCAAAATTAATTATCGTTGATGAGCCGACCGCAGGCCTAGATCCAGAAGAACGTGTACGATTCCATAATCTGCTTTCCGACATTGGTAGCGATAAAATCGTTATTTTGTCGACACATATCGTGGAAGACGTTGCAGACCTGTGCAATAACATGGCGGTCATTAATCAAGGAAAAGTCATCCTAAAAGGACAACCATTAGCATTAATCGAGGCGATCCAAGGAAAAATCTGGAAACGATTTATCGAAAAAAACGATCTCTCACAATTCCAACAAGATTACCGTGTCATTTCTAGTCGATTGACCTCTGGACGTACACTAATCCATATCTACGCTGATCAACAGCCAACCGACGGGTTCTTGCCGGCGCATGGCAACCTTGAAGACGTCTATTTTTCTGCCATGGCAGGACTATTCGATGCTCCGGAAACAAAGATAGCAAGAGAACATAACATCAACGCTCGCGTCGCATAAGGAGCCACCATGTTGACGATTATGTTTTTTGAGCTACGGCAAAAATTCCGCAGCATCTCTACTTATGTTTACTTTTTAATGTTTTTCGCACTCGCAATGTTGTGGATGGCAGCGGCTGGTGGCGCTTTTGCAGGAGCGACAATCAGCTTTGGCGGAAAGACACATATCAACGCCCCCTCCTCTGTTTCACAAACCATTACTTTCCTCGGTTATTTGGGCATAGTCATCGTCGCCGCGATGATGGGACGTGCGATACAACAAGATACTGAGCATAATATCTGGCATTTTTTCTACACTTCGCCGATCAATAAATTTCAATATCTTGCGGGACGATTTTTAGGCGCTTTTTTCACACTGCTATTCATCTTCTCCAGTGTCGGACTTGGTGCATGGCTAGGATGTTATCTGCCTGGGATAGAACCGGTGCATCTCGGGCCCATCATGCCCCTCTCTTACATTTTGCCTTATCTATTCTCTCTGATTCCCAATCTTCTTATCTTTGGCGCATTATTTTTCACCATGGGCGCATTATTCAGACGCATGCTACCCGTCTATGTTGCCAGTGTCGTTTTACTGATCGGTTATCTAGCATCAGGACCATTGCTACATGATCTGGACAACAAAACGCTCGCGGCACTCATGGATCCATTCGGATCCAGAGCAATCAGCCTACTGACTGAATATTGGTCTGTCGCTGATAAAAATACGAAACTGGTTCCATTGAGCGGCATTTATTTAACGAACCGACTAATTTGGAGTGCGTTTGGTTTCATCATGATGCTAACGTGCTTCTGGCGTTTCAATTTTGCCGCAATCAGTAGCACCGGTAGGCAAAAAAAAGAGCGTCCAGCCCCAGCAATAACGTTAAAACGAGTAACGACCGCGCATACCAACTTCTCGACCAGTGGTTTGCTGCGCATGTTTATTGCGCAAACAAACTTAAATCTACGCGAAACCATTAAGAATATTTACTTTATAGCAATTGCACTCTGCGGCGTGTTATTCATGGCGTCAACTGCGCCCGTAATCACCAAAATGTTCGGCACATCGACCTACCCCGTCACGTATGCCGTATTAGAAGTATTGAGTGGTACCTTCTCTCTCTTTATGCTAATCATCACTACCTTCTATGCTGGCGAGTTAGTCTGGCGTGAGCGTGACGCGAGAATGTCGCAATTATTTGATACCTTACCAATTCCCAACTCCCTGCCCTTTCTATCTAAATTATTGTCGCTCATTTTGTTACAGGGTTTATTACTATTCGTTTTGATGATTTTTGGGATTCTCTTTCAGACGATAAAGGGATATCACCACTACGAGCTGGCGGAGTATAGCTACCAGTTATTTCTGGTCCAGTGGCCCGATTACATGCTAATCGCCGTATTGGCAATGGCGATACAAATCATCATCAACAATAAATATGTTGGTTATTTTTTGATGATTGCGTATTACATTGCTCAAGTCTCGTTACCAGGGCTCGGCTTTGAGCATCCAATGCTGGTCTATGGCGACGTTCCTCGTCTGACCTACTCCGCAATCAATGGATATGGTCACTTCTTACCTGAAATACGCTGGACGCAAACCTATTGGTCTGGCATAGCTTTGATACTTGTTTCTGCGTCCATGTTGTTTTGGGTACGCGGCACCACGAGTGACTGGCGGGGTAGATTGAGGCTGGCGAAATTAAATACCAGCCGCTCCATCACAATCATCGCAGCTATGGGTCTACTCTGTTTTGCAAGTGCAGGTTGCGCGTTGTTTTACTTTAACAATATTCTCAACACCTACAAAAATACCTTTGACAAGCAAAGCGAACAAGCAACTTACGAAACGAAATATAAGCAGTTCGAGAGAGCACCTCAACCACGTATCACTGATGTTAAATTAAACGTCGATATTTTTCCCAATGTCCGCCGCGCCAACATTTCAGGAGAGTACGTCCTGACCAATCGCAGCAGTACATCAATACAAAAAATATTTATCACCGAAGACACTGATATGGGGATTAATCACTTCATTTTTGATCGTGAGAGTAATGCCGACATACAGGACAAGCAACTAGGCTTCTACAGCTTTACGCTAAAACAAGCATTACAGTCAGGAGAAACACTAAAACTCCACTTCGATCTCAGCGTGGATCCAAAAACGTTTTTAGGTATGAGCAAAAACGGGACAGTGCTATTCAATGGAACTTTCTTTAATAGTGGCCTGATGCCACACATCGGTTACCAATCCCATATCGAAATCACAGAGGATAAAGATAGACGCAAGCACGGCCTGAAAGATAAAGAACGGATGGCAAGCCGCGACGACATCAAAGCACTACAAAATAATTACATTTCAAACGATGCCGATTTAATTAACTTTGACGCAACCGTTTCTACTTCTGCAGATCAGATGGCGATCGCGCCGGGTAAATTTGATCGTGAATGGAGTAAAGATGGACGTCGCTATTTCCACTACACACTGGACAAACCAATCTGGAATTTTTACTCATTCCAATCTGGAAAATTTGATGTAAAGACAGCAAAGTGGAATGACGTTGATATCGAAATTGACTATCAGCATGGCCATGAATACAACCTCGATCGAATGATCAAAGGCGTGCAGGAATCGCTTGATTACTACACAAAAAATTTCAGCCCATATCAGCACAAAATGGTCAGGATTATTGAATTCCCTCGCTATCAGAGCTTTGCACAAGCGTTTCCGAATACGATTCCATTTTCAGAATCAATCGGTTTTATTGCCAAAGTAGATGATAAAGATCCGAAAGATATTGACTACCCATTTTACGTCACGGCACATGAAGTAGCACACCAATGGTGGGCGCATCAGGTACTTGCTGGGAACTCTCAAGGAGAAACCGTTCTTTCTGAAACGCTGGCACAATACTCCGCCCTGATGGTCATGAAACATCATTATGGTGAAGCTAAAATGCGTCGTTTTTTGAAGTTCGAGCTCGATCGTTATTTAATGGGACGCGGCCAAGAACGCAAAAAGGAATTGCCATTAGCGCTCAATGAAAACCAGCAATACCTGCATTATGCAAAAGGCAGTTTGGTCATGTATCTATTGCAGGATCAGATCGGTGAAGACAAGATCAATCAGGCCTTACATGAAGTGGTGATGCAATATACCTATAAAGGACCACCTTATCCAACTAGCCGCGTATTGGTCGATGCTATTCGTAAGGTGACTCCTGCTGACAAACAAGGTTTAATTGATGATTTATTTAACTCCATCATTCTGTTTGAAAACAGAGCATTGTCCGCATCAGCAAAACCATTAGGTAAAGGCACATACGAAGTCAACGTTGAGGTAGCGGCAGCGAAGTTCAAAGCAGATGAGCTTGGTGCCGAAAAAGAAGTTTTGTTGCATGAATGGATTGACATTGGGGTTGACGACAAAGATGGCAATTCTCTCATTCGCGAACGGCATTATATCGATCGTAAAATAATGACGTTCAAATTACTTGTTCATGGCGAGCCTGCAAAAGCAGGCATCGATCCAGATAACAAATACATTGACAGAACACCGGACGACAATCTAATCAAAGTGGATATGAACGACGCGAAATCATAAATTTTATCGATCAACGTAAAAAGAAGTGGCGTCGTACCTCTTCTTTTTACATCGATAAAAATCATTACAGAAATAAAAAAAGCTCTCAGAATGAGAGCTTTTTTCACCCCGAACATACACAGGGACGTTCAGATTACCCCACCCACTTACGTGCGTTACGGAACACGCGCATCCAAGGTGAATCCTCTGCCCAATCATCTGGGTGCCAAGATTGAATTGCCGTACGGAAGACGCGTTCCGCATGCGGCATCATCACAGTAAAGCGGCCATCCGCATTGGTGACGGAAGTAATACCTTGTGGCGATCCATTTGGATTAAACGGATAAGCCTCAGTTGCCTGACCACGATTATCAACAAAGCGCATCGCAACGTTCGCCTTACTGATATCACCAGTGGTTGAAAAGTCAGCAAAACCTTCGCCATGCGCCACCGCGATTGGTGTTTGTGTACCAGCCATACCATCAAACAAGATCGATGCCGACTCAAGTACTTCTACCATTGCAAAGCGAGCTTCAAATTGTTCAGATTTATTACGTGTGAACTTAGGCCATGCTTCTGCACCTGGGATAATCGACTTCAGGTTACTCATCATCTGGCAACCATTACAGATACCGAGACCGAACGTATCAGTGCGATGAAAGAATGCTGAGAACTGCTCAGACATCATGGCGTTGAACAGAATTGTTTTTGCCCATCCCTCACCTGCACCCAAGACGTCGCCATAAGAGAAGCCACCCACCGCGATCAGACCTTTGAAATCAGCCAAATTAACGCGACCAGCGATCAGGTCACTCATATGTACGTCCACAGATTCAAAGCCGGATTTGTGCATCACATACGCTGACTCGATGTGCGAGTTAACACCCTGCTCGCGCAGAATAGCCACTTTAGGACGAACACCTGTTGCAATAAATGGTGCAGCAATATCCGCCTGCAAATCAAAACTGATTTTTGGTTGCATGCCTGGATCTTGCACATCCAGAATGCGGGCGTATTCAGCATCGGCGCAGGCTGGGTTATCACGCATGCGGGCGATTTGCCAGCTGGTTTTGCTCCAGATCTGATGCAATGCTGCGCGAGATTCAGTAAAGATCTCTTTTGCGTCGCGCATAAATCCGATGGTTTCACCTTGATGTGCTTTGCCGATAATATGGCTGCAAGCACCCAGATGATGAGCACGCAAGACATCCATGACTTCAGAACGTTGTTCTGTGCGAACCTGAATGACAGCACCTAATTCTTCATTAAATAAAGCGCGCAGGGTCAAATCATTTCTACGCTCAGCAACCTGACCAGCCCAATTTTTGGCATCACCCTGATCGGCAGCATGTTCTGCTTCCATCGTGAGGATATCAAGGTTAATCGACAAACCAGCACGACCAGCAAACGCCATTTCACACAAGGTCGCAAACAAACCACCGTCGGAACGATCATGGTAAGCCAGTACTTTATTTTCACGGTTTAACTGCTGAATGGCCCCGAAAAAAGCCTTCAAATCTTCAGCACTATCGACATCAGGTGTCTGATCACCAATTGTCTGCATCACCTGCGTAAAGCAAGAAGCGCCAAGGCGGTTTTTACCACGACCCAAATCAATCAGAATCAGGCTAGTGTCGCCCTGATCGAGACGGAGTTGCGGCGTCAATGTTTTGCGTACATCGTAGACTGGTGCAAAACCAGAAATAATCAAAGAAATCGGCGAAGTAACGGATTTACTTTCGTTGCCCTCTTTCCATGTTGTACGCATTGAAAGAGAATCTTTTCCCACTGGAATACTGATTCCCAATGCTGGACAGAGGTCCATACCAATCGCTTTGACGGTGTCAAACAAAGCAGCATCCTGACCTGGTTGACCGCAAGCTGCCATCCAGTTAGCAGACAATTTGATGTCAGAAATCAGATTAATCGGTGCTGCGGCAATATTGGTAATCGCCTCACCCACGGCCATACGTCCAGACGCTGGCGCGTCGATCACCGCCAGCGGTGTACGCTCGCCCATGGACATTGCTTCGCCAAGGTAACCTTCAAAACTCATGGTGGTCACTGCACAGTCAGCGACCGGAACTTGCCAAGGGCCGACCATCTGATCACGCACAGTCGTCGCACCGACTGAACGGTCGCCAATAGTAATCAGGAACGATTTATCAGCTACTGTAGGCAAGCTTAATATCCGCTGTGCAGCATCGCGCAAATCGATTCCTGTCAGATCAAGCGGGGCAAAAGTTTTTTGTACATGTTCAACGATGCGGTGCATTTTTGGCGGTTTGCCAAGCAATACATTCATCGGCATATCGACCGGAGAATTATTATGCTCAGGATCAATCACCTTCAATTGACGCTCTTCGGTTGCTGTACCGACCACGGCAAACGGGCAACGTTCACGCTCACAGAAACTGCGAAAGAGTTCAAGACTCTCTGGTGAAATCGCTAATACATAGCGCTCTTGAGACTCGTTACTCCAGATCTCTTTAGGCGCCATGCCACTTTCTTCTAAGTGGATTTTGCGCAAATCGAAAATAGCGCCGCGTTTTGCGTCATTCGTAATCTCAGGGAACGCATTCGACAAACCACCAGCACCGACGTCATGGATGGATAAAATCGGATTGTGGTCACCCATCTGCCAGCATGAGTTAATGACCTCTTGCGCACGTCGTTCCATTTCTGGATTACCACGTTGTACGGAATCAAAATCGAGGTCCGCTGTATTCGTACCGGTTGCCATCGACGATGCAGCACTGCCGCCCATACCAATGCGCATGCCTGGACCGCCGAGTTGAATCAACAGACTACCGACTGGCAAATCATTTTTGAACGTGTGTTTAGCAGAAATATTTCCAATACCACCAGCAATCATGATTGGCTTATGATATCCATACACAGTACCGTCAACATTTTGCTCGTAAGTACGGAAGTAACCACCTAGGTTAGGACGGCCAAATTCGTTATTAAACGCTGCACCACCGAGTGGTCCGTCAACCATGATTTGCAATGCCGATGCGATACGGTCTGGTTTGCCGTACGCTGCTGTCGTTTTTTCGCCGGAGTTACCATCGCTGGCATTTTCCCACGCCTGAACATGACCAGGAATCTGTAGATTAGAAACGGTAAAGCCACACAAGCCAGCTTTTGGCTTCGCGCCGCGTCCTGTCGCACCTTCATCACGGATTTCACCACCAGCACCGGTAGAAGCACCCGGGAATGGAGAAATCGCGGTCGGATGGTTATGCGTCTCAACTTTCATCAAAATGTGCGTCAACTCTTCAGATGCCTGATACACATTTCCTTCTTCACTACCCCTTGGATAAAATCGCTGAACGGATGCACCTTCAATGATCGAGGAATTGTCGCTGTACGCTACAACTGTTCCTTGCGGATGCAGTTCATGCGTATTTTTAATCATTTTGAACAGCGACTTATCCTGCACGACGCCATCAATTGTCCAGTCCGCATTAAAAATTTTGTGACGACAATGTTCACTGTTTGCCTGAGCAAACATCATCAGTTCAACGTCAGTCGGGTTACGTTTTACAGTACTAAAGGCGTCGACCAAATAGTCGATTTCGTCTTCGGATAAAGCAAGTCCAAGCTCCGTATTCGCGTCAAGTAATGCATTCTTGCCACCAGCCAGAATATCAACAAATGCCAGCGGCTTTGCTTCGAGAGTACTAAACAATGCCTGCGCCTCATTGGTATTGGCCAAGACGATTTCAGTCATTCGATCGTGCAATAATGCAGCAACTGCATCACGTTGTTCTTTTTTGAGCTCTTTGGCACCACCCAGAAAACCTGTTTTCATTTGTACGAAGTAGCTGATACCACGCTCAATTCGATGAATTTGTGGCATACCGCAATTGAGAGCAATTTCGGTCGCTTTACTCGCCCATGGTGAAATAGTGCCAAGACGAGGAATCACGACGAAGGTTTCACCTTCTTCAGATGCATTAAATGACTCACCATAAACAAGTAGCGCTCTTAAGCGATCAATTTCGCTATCGTGGAGCGCGGCACTAACATCAACAAAATGTTGATACCTAGCAGTGACGGCAACAATATTGGCATCAACCTCTTGCAGACGATTAAGAAGATTGGTAGTACGAAAAGCAGACAGGGCGTTAGAGCCTGGCAATATCAACATGGCGTGAGAGGTATTGGGCAATAGCACGAGACAGTTTCTCTCTAACTATCGCAGGTTGGACGAGAAAACCGTGATTATACCTTGATGCCTAAGCGCACTCCAGAACAGCGCGAATTAAATCGCCCGAAAAAAGCGACTTAATTGGAAAAAATGGAAGTATTACCGCGCTGGGTAACGAGTTTGAATTTATCGGCGTAGATTTTTTGTTTGAATTCTGACAAATCTTGCTTAACAACTAACAGGGATACTTTTTGCTGATTTGCCATCAATATGAATGCAGCATCGTCGATAACAATATTGTTTTTATGTAACTTATTACCCCAAAACAAATCGCTGCTGTGACTTTCGACAATTTTCACAGGCCTCTTCAAATAAAACGGCAAAGAAGATTGCTGCTCAAATACGTGGAATAACACAATCTCTTGTGCTGGAAATTCTCGCTGAATCAGACTAACGGTCGCCCTCGTAGAATTGAAGTCGTCTAGAGCTATCAGCGTTTGAAGCAATATTGGCAAGCTAATTACAGGCAATAAAACATAGGCAAAAACGCCAACCTTTTTTGAGCGCCAAGCCAAGACTGCACTAAGTAATGCTATAAGTATTAACGCGATCAGGCTGTAAAAACAAAACTGAGCTGCAGAAATGCTCGCAATCACTATCCCATCAAGACCCGCATGCGTTGATTTCGTTAGCCACCATGCACCCGCCCCCATAAGGCCAGCCACAATCACACCAGGAATAATCAGGCGACCAGTCCCTGGATTGAGCTTATCTTCAACCAGAAAAGCCAGTTGCATCGCCGCCAACGGCATGATAGCAACCAGATAATAATTTGCTTTCGCACTCGACACGGAGAAAAACAACAGCGGCATCAACCACGACATCAAAAAAAACAGATGTAGACTTTTATCTCTCAATTTTTGCGTTTTTGAAAAAAATAAAGCGGGCAACAACAAAGACCAAGGAAATAAAAACAAGATGACGCGCGGAATGTAGTACCACCATGCACCAGCATAATAATCATGAGGCTCGCGCTTCCCCAAGAAACGCAATATATGCTCATTGATAAAGTAAAACCAAGCAAAAATAGGCTCAGTAAGGATGGCAGCGATATGCCATGGAGCCGATATCACAAAGAACACAGCAATTCCGCGCCAGTCCAACCACATTGCCAGACGCTTAAAAAAATCAGATGCAGAGGAAGAACTGCAAAGGATATAACCACCAGTGATAGCAAAGAAAAGTATCAGAGAAACAAATCCCTTCGCCAATAGTGCCAGAGCTAACATTGCCATCGATCGGTACAAAAAAGATCGTCTTTTGGTATCGAGATACAAATAGCCATTCATCACCGCACCAGTGAGAAAAACCGTCAATAGCATATCGAACATCAACGTTCGTGACATCGCGATAACGCCAAGGCCAGAAACAAAAACGATAGCAGCGAACCGACCACCAGACTCACGATTAAGTTTTTTGGAAAACCATAAAATTAGTACTACACACCCTAAACAAGAGAGCGCAGGAACAAGACGGACGACCCACTCTGCTTCTCCAAACACAGCAAAGGAGAAAGCGGTCAGCCAATATAGGAGTGGCGGCTTCTCCATGTAGGAGAGTCCATTAAGATGCGGAATAATCCATTGCGTCCAATCTCCCGAACGTAGCATCTCCCTTGAAATTTCAGCGTAGAGGCCTTCATTATTGTCTAGAACAGCATACCCACCAAGCCCAAAACCAACGAAATAGACAGCAACAATCCATACCAGCCATTGCGGGATGTAAGGAAGTCGTATTGTCTTATCTATCTGCATTCAACAAAAATTCCGAAGAGTTTTACAAAAAGGGCCCAGAATAAAGGTCAAGAGTATAAACCACTCCCGCATTGACGACCAGAAAACGCTGATCTAGCGGCAGTAAGTTTCACAACAAAACAATAAAAAAAGGCAAGCACAAAGGCTTGCCGTCATTGAGCTTAAAGGAAATTACGCAGCGATAACATTTTTCGACCACACCAATGCGGCCAAATGGGCGGCGTTGACATCCTCCGCAGATATCTTCAAAGACTCAGCAAGTGAACCAACGAGCATGCTACTCAGTTCACACGCCTCCGCCAGCGCGAGGTAAGGACCATACACCCCGCCCCGTGAAATCAGCGCCTCAGTAACAACCTCCGGCAACTGAATAGAGGAAAGAACCTCTTGCATCGGTAGACCTAGTAATCGGTCTAACAGTGAAAACATACCCGCTACAAACAAATTCTCTGCTTCAGCCTTGGACATCTTCATTTGCCCAAGGATTTCAGCAAATCGTCCGCGAACAATCGCAGTCTCAAGCAACACTGGGGAATACCCACTCGTACTTGCTGTCGCAAGCAATACAGTAAGCCACCTATATAACGGACTGTAACCAAGCATTTGAACTGCATGCTTTAACGACTGGACTTCCGTACGCAGACCAAATCCCGCAGAATTAATGTAACGCAGCAACTTATATGCCAAGGTCGGATCGCGCTTGACAACTAGTTCTAATTGCTGAATATCTGCATTTTTTCTTACCATCTCCATCAACTGGAGAATCGTCGTTTGCGACGAATTCAAGGATTTTGGACCAGAGCTAGGCCGAGGCGTCAGATGTAACTTACCAACAAAACTATCAAGACCCAAGGCTGAACACGCATCAAAATCCTGCCACGTCGACACATTACGAGCAACCATTTTCACAGAAGATTGCTTCAAGGCAGCATAAACTTTGGCCTGAGAAGCAAAGTTTGATGCATTCAAACCAACTTCAATGTGCGTGACATGAGAAAAAAAAGATCTCTCTAGGGTTGTCACTTCTGCACCGCGTAGACAAACCCCAAATCCTAACTCGCGAAGATTTTTAACTGCATCCAGCACCCCTTCGACTGCAAAATGCTTTTTGTGCAATATCAAAACAGTTTTATTCGCAGGGAATAGTTTCAATCCCTCTGCCGCCAACAACTCTGGCGCAGCTTCAAGAAACAGCGAGCTGTCACCAAGCAAAAAACCGTTAGCTTCATCATTAAGATGGCCTGCAACAAACTCTAATAGATAATCCAGATCTGACACGCTTGTGTCAGCGACCGGATTTTTTTGCAACCAAGAAAACTGGAAACCAATTACCCGTTGTTTAGGATCAAGCAACGGTTCACGTAAGATGAAATTATCTTCAATCATGTCGACTTTGCTATTATATTTTGTGTCGCTATCGAATTATTTTAGAAACCAAGACTATCGAGGAGATCATCAACTTGGCTTTGGTTCGCAACAACTTCCGTTTTACCTTCGGGATTAATTTGTGGGCCATTCAGCAAACCGTCCTCGACCTCTTTCTTTTTCTCGTTTGGAGAATAATCGATTAACAACTGGACTAACTGTTGTTCTAGGTTTTGAGCAAGACTTGTTACTTTTTTAATCACCTGACCAGTCAGATCCTGAAAATCTTGTGCCATCATAATATCCATCAGATGGGCTTTCGTTTCAGCACTACGACTACTAACTACACTCAGGTATTGCAAAACATCCTTAGTCGCCGCTTGATATTGCTCCGGCGATGCAGAGTGAAGCAACAGCGCCTCCAAAGTGACGCTGATTTTTTTTGCTTCTTCGTCTAACTGCTCTTGCAATGGAATAGCAATGTCTGTCGCGTTCAACACTCGTTGCGCAGCCTGTTCAGACATTCGCGCAACATAATCTAATCGGTCACGGGCATCGGGAATATCCTCTGCAGCCTTTTCCAGCAACTTATCAAGGCCTAGACCACGCAAATTATCGTGCAACAGGCGAGTCATTTGCCCGACTTTGGAAAGCAAATCCTCTTGTTGAGTGTGTTGATTACTGTCTTGACTCATATTGCCTCCAATACATTGCAGTTCTTCTTATGCAGTTTTACCAAGCTTTTCAAAGATTTTGGACAACTTCTCATCAAGTGTGGCAGCTGTAAAAGGCTTAACAACATAGCCATTAGCACCAGCCTGCGCAGCGGCAATAATATTTTCTTTCTTTGCTTCAGCAGTTACCATTAATACAGGCAACTTGCACAAAGCCGGATCCGCACGAATATGCTGCAACATCGTCAAACCATCCATATTTGGCATATTCCAGTCAGAAATCACAAAATCGAAATCACCATTTTTCAATTTCGCAAGACCCATTGCACCATCTTCTGCTTCATCGACATTGGAATAACCCAGTTCTTTGAGCAAATTTCTAACAATGCGACGCATGGTAGAAAAGTCATCTACAACTAAAAATTTCAGATTTTGATCAGCCATGAATTACTCCACTATTTCTTTAAATACAGTTATTAGTATTATCGGTCAAATTAAGTTTAAAAGGTGTTGAAATTGCAGTAAAGCATCATTTCTTATAATTTAAACCCTTAATGCACGGCTTCCTTGTGACGCAAGGTAACTTAAAACCTTTGATGGCAGCTCATTTAATGCAGCTACTTCGTGGGTCGCACCAATTGCGATGGCTTCTCGGGGCATACCAAACACAACGCAACTCGCCTCATCTTGCGCAAAATTATAGGCACCGGCATTTTTCATTTCCAGCATCCCTACCGCACCATCCTTACCCATCCCAGTCATAATTACCCCAACAGCATTTTTACCGGCAAAAGTTGCAGCAGACTTAAATAACACATCCACTGATGGCCGATGCCTATTCACTGGCTCGCCATCATCAAGTTGTGTCACATAATTTGCACCACTACGACCTAAAAGCAAATGAGAATGCCCAGGGGCAATATATGCATGCCCTGGTAAAACACGTTCTCCACCTGCTGCTTCTGACACAGAGATTTTACAGAGTCCGTCCAAACGCTTCGCAAATGAACGAGTGAACCCCTCAGGCATATGCTGCGTAATAAGAATACCGGGGCAATCAGAAGGCATTTGAACCAAAAAATTTTTAATTGCTTCAGTACCACCAGTTGATGCTCCAATAATGATGAGTTTCTCACTACTGGTCAAAGGATTTCTCACCATAGGCAATGAATCTTGCGTTGTTTTAGTCTGTCCTGCAACGCTAGTGATCCTTGGACGAATCCTTGCCTTTGAAGCGACGCGAATTTTATCTGCGATAAGCTCTGCGTACTCAAGCATTCCGCTCTGTATTGACAACTTCGGTTTAGTGACAAAATCCACCGCGCCTAATTCCAACGCCCGCATTGTGATTTCTGAACCGCGTTCAGTCAAGGACGATACCATAATGACTGGCATTGGTCGCAAGCGCATCAAGCGTTCAAGAAAATCTAATCCATCCATTTTTGGCATTTCAACGTCAAGCGTCAAAACATCAGGATTTGTTTGCTTAATCAGCTCACGTGCAACCAACGGATCCGGAGCAACCCCTACTACTTCCATATCTGGTTGACTACCAATAATCTCACTCATGACACTGCGAATCAACGCAGAATCATCGACAATTAATACTTTTATCTTCATTATCAAAACCTCATAACCCCGAGCAACATTTCCATTCCATCCGATGCAACAGTATCAAAACAAATCAACGTCACCGCCAACTGATGTCGTTTTCAAACGGCTCGCATAATCTTGTTCACGTCGTTTCAACGTATCGTTGTGTTCTACTTTAAGTTTTTTCACCAACACTTTGCCGGTTTTAGGAAAGAAATATACTTTACGTGGATAAATATCATTGAGATCTTCTGCAATAACGCGCATACGCTCAGCTTTGAGATAGTCAAGCACAAATTTTGCGTTACGTTCACCAACATTAATTGCAGTAAAACCTCGCAAAACATTACCCCCACCAAATACCTTCGCCTCTAAATTTTCGCGCTTTGCTCCCGCCTTTAGTAACTCGTTGATTAACACTTCCATCGCATAAGTACCATAGCGCATTGATGCTGACACTGGATTATCGGCATCACCGCCAGTATCCGGAAGCATAAAATGATTCATGCCACCAACACCGGAAATACGATCGCGAATACATGCTGAGACACACGAACCTAAGACTGTAACGATTAACATGTCTTTACGCGTGAAGTAAAACTCTCCCGGCAAAATTTTGGCAGCATCACAATCGAATGTCCGGTCATAATAAACATTCGTTGCAAAGTGCTCTTCACTTAATTGGCTCATAGGCTACCTTTGTGCGAATGATTTCCGGTTGTTGCCCGCAAACTGGAAAGCTCATACACAGTTTTTCCGCGCAACTTAAAATCGTCTGATACGTAAAGAAAATTCTCAGAATGACCTGCAAATAAAAGACCGTCAGGTTTAATCAAAGGTACAAATTTTTTCAGAATTGCACCCTGAGTTGGCTTATCAAAGTAAATCATCACATTACGACAAAAAATCGCATCAAACGGCCCCTTCAGAGACCAGCTATGATCAAGCAGATTTAGTTGCTTAAAAGTAATCATATCACGCAACTCTTGGCGCACACGCACCAAACCTTCCTGAGCCCCCTTACCTTTCAGAAAAAATTTCTTTACGCGTTCAGCCGATAATTTTTCTATTCGATCAATGTTATACACACCTTTGGATGCGGTATTTAGTACATTCGTATCAATGTCTGTCGCAATAATCTGTGCAGGTGGATGCATCGTACCAAATGCCTCGCAGAGTGTCATGGCGATCGAGTACGGTTCCTCACCAGTAGAACTCGCTGAGCACCAAACCTGAATTGGCTCTTTTTTCTTTTGCACATGTTCTGCAAGAATAGGAAAATGATGCTCTTCACGAAAAAAAGATGTCAGATTAGTGGTGAGCGCATTAGTAAACGCTTCCCACTCCTGACTATCAGGCTCACGCTCGAGGCTATTTAGATAGTCCGAGAAAGAGTTAAGCCCAGTAGCGCGCAACCGTCTTGCAAGGCGGCTATAGACCATTTCTTGTTTGCTATCGGCAAGCGAAATTCCAGCACGCTTATAGATAAGATCTCTAACACGATCAAAATCCCGCGCATGAAAATCAAACTCTTTCGATCCCTCAAGCCTCTCTTTTGCCGCCATTTTAATCCTTAAGCATCGTTCAAAACTAATCTTTAAGTAAGCAAACGAGTCGACTACTCGCTCGCCTTGATGTTAGGCGTTAAAACTCCTCCCACGCATCCTCATCCTCTCCAGATTTACTCACTGGCGCCTTGGCTGGTTTTGCGGGTGTCGCATTCGGAATTAATGCCTTCGTTAAAGATTTGGTTGCTGCTCTTACATTCGCTTTGACTGGTGCTGGTTTGGCAGGAGTCATGGCAACACGTTGCTGTGAATTTTCGGACAATTTAAATACGCTCACAGCTTGCGCGAGAACAACTGCCTGCTCTTCCATACTCTCGGCAGCGGCAGCGGCTTGCTCAACCAACGCCGCATTTTGCTGCGTCATCTCATCCATTTGCGTGATAGCCAGATTGACTTGTTCAATGCCAGCACTTTGCTCTTGGCTAGCCGCAGTAATCTCGCTCATAATATCTGCAACATGTTGAACACTAGTGACAATTTCGTCCATGGTTTTACCAGCTTCATCAACTAGCTTCCCACCTTGATCGACTTTATCAACAGAATCATCAATCAACGCTTTGATTTCCTTAGCAGCACCGGCGCTTCGCTGGGCTAGGTTACGCACCTCGGCAGCAACAACTGCAAAGCCGCGACCTTGCTCACCAGCCCTGGCTGCCTCTACCGCAGCATTTAAAGCCAAAATATTGGTCTGAAATGCAATACCATCAATAACACCGATGATATCAACAATTTTGCGAGAGCTTTCTTTGATTGAACCCATGGTAGCGACAACCTGACCAACGACAGCGCCACCTTTTACCGCCACGCCAGAAGCGGAGACAACAAGTTGATTTGCTTGACGCGCGTTATCCGCATTTTGACGAACAGTACTAGTCAATTCCTCCATGGAACTTGCCGTTTCCTCCAGAGAACTTGCCTGAGATTCAGTACGATTGGACAAATCTGCATTACCCGAAGCAATTTCCTGTGATGCAATGGTAATCGTCTCAGTACCAGTACGAACCTGTCCTACTGTAGCTGCGAGGTTATCATTCATATTTTTCAAAGCCAATAAGAGCGATGCGACCTCATCCGAACCCTCGATCACAACCTGACTTCTTAAATCACCGCGCGCAACAGTCTCAGCCAAATTTAAAGCTTCCGCCAATGGCTTCGTAATGCTATTCGTCAAAATCCAAGCGAAGAATGCACCAAGACCAAGTGCGCACAACAAAATAAAATATAAACTATATGTTAACTTTGCACCAGTTTTTGCCGAGGACTCAAAAATAGATTTGGCTTTTGCATCCTGAAGTTCAACTAGTTTATTGATTTCCGCAATCGACTTAACACTAAGCGGTTCAAGCGTTGATGTAATGATTTTTACTGCCCCCTCACCATTAAATGCTAATGCCTGACCGACAGCATTTTTAAATGGTTGTTCAGTTTCTTTATCTAACTTTGCGACTTCGTCTAAGATCGTTTTTTCTTCGTCAGTCAGTCCAAGCAAAGAAATTTTTTCTCTCGCATTGTCATACACTTTACGCTCAGCGCGAACTTTCCCTTCTTCCTTTTGCATCTCACCGACATCCGACTGGATGCCGATATTACGCATCGCTATGCCCGCCTCGAACAGCGAACTTTTCATCGTGTTGGCCAATGCTTGCTTCTGGCTCGCGAGACTTAAATTCTCTTCAACATTTTGGCGATTGGAAGAATTCATCGCATTGACAACCAGCATAACAATGACAATGCCAAGAAGAATTAGTGCGAAGCCAACTCCCAATCGTGTGCCAATTTTAAGTTTGCGTAAATTCATACACATTTCCTCCTATAGTGAAGACAATCCAAGTCCATCAAATCTAATAAAAAAGTAGCCGATACTTAGCTATTTACTGTGCAGCATGGTCAACTAAACCCATCTCTGGGCTCGACATCAATTTATCGATATCAACTAAAATCAACATTCTGTCATCCAACGTCCCTAATCCGATCAGGAATTCAGTATTAAACGTCGTTCCCATCTCCGGCGCAGGGCGAACCTGCTCAGGCAATAACGTCGTCACATCAGACACACTGTCAACGACCATACCAACAATACGGCCTTCGATATTGAGAATAATGACCACCGTAAACTGATCATAAGTAGGGCTACCAAGATTAAATTTGATTCTCATATCAACGACTGGCACGATAATTCCGCGCAAGTTAATTACGCCTTTTAAGAAATCAGGCGCATTGGCAATGCGAGTAACAGCCTCGTAACCACGGATCTCCTGCACCTTTAGGATATCGATGCCATACTCTTCATTTCCTAATGTGAATGCGAGGAATTCATGTCCAGAGATATCTGTCACCACATGATTACCTTGCGAATTTTGATCATTAAGAGATTCTGAAGCTTGCGCCATTTCTTGTCCTTCGTATTAATTAGTTTTCTATTTCAATGCTATTTAACTGATCTGATGAGTGCAGAGACATCAAGAATAAAAGCAACACCACCGTCACCCAAAATCGTTGCTCCGGAAATTCCTGGTATTTTTTTATAATTTGATTCAATATTTTTAACTACGACTTGTTGCTGACCAACGAGATCATCGACAAACAGCGCAGCCTTCTTTCCGTCGACTTCAACAATAACGACAATGCCGTCAGATGGATCAAGGAATTTTGGCGCAATATCAAAACGCTGATAAAGTGGAACGAGTGGCAAATATTCGTCACGAACTTTAATAACCTGCCCTTTACCATTCACATCTTTCACGTCTTCTTTTGCAGGCTGCATCGATTCAACAACGAATCCCAAAGGCAATATGTAGATTTCTTCACCAAGCTTAATGGACATGCCGTCAAGAATAGCAAGCGTCAGTGGAAGTGAAATAACAATAGTTGTTCCAAATCCTTTCGCAGAACGGATGTCGACGACACCCCCCATTGCGGCAATATTTCGCTTAACCACATCCATGCCAACGCCGCGTCCAGAAACGTCGGTCACAATCTCCGCGGTCGAAAAACCTGGCGCAAAGATAAGCTGCCATACATCGGCATCGGTCATAGAATCGGGCGCTGTCAATCCATTCTGGCGCGCTTTAGCGAGAATCTTATCTCGATGCAAACCGCCGCCGTCATCACTGACTTCGATAACAATATTTCCACCCTGATGGACCGCAGATAGCGAGAGCTGACCAGCCTCATTCTTTCCAGCTTGCTTGCGGACAGCGGGCATTTCAATTCCATGATCGATACTATTACGAACTAGGTGCGTCAATGGATCAACGATGCGCTCAATCAAGCCCTTATCGAGTTCAGTTGATGCGCCGTAAGTAATGAATTCAACTTTTTTACCAAGCTTGGTTGCGAGATCGCGAACCATACGTGGAAAACGAGAGAACACATAATCCATCGGCATCATGCGAATCGACATGACTGCTTCTTGTAAATCACGGGTATTCCGTGTGAGATGCGCAACGCTATTTAATAAACGCTCGTTGGCAATCGGATCAAGGTCCTTTGTTCGTTGCTCAAGCATTGCCTGAGTAATGACCAATTCACCAATCAAGTTAATCAACTGATCAACCTTCTCGATACCCACACGAATGGTGGACGACTCTTGAGAGGAAGAAGTTTTTTCTTGTTCTTTTTTAACAGCGGTTTTTTTCTCAAAAGGTGAACCTGAACTGACGTTAGCAACGACTTGTGGCGGCGTAACGGGAGTTTTGATTTCTTCGGGCTCCCCCTCGATTGGAGGAAACATTGATTCCAGTGGTTCGAAAAAACCATAACCTAAGTCATCGTCGGTCTGGGTGCTCTGGCTAGCAATACTTTGTTCAGGCAACGCCTCTTCCGTAATCGTTAAGCAATCAGGGTTCAAAATAAACGAACAAATCGAGACGATATCGTCTTTGCCCTCGTTTGTTTGCAGATGAAAAACCACCTTATCTGAATGCATCTCACCACGTGAAATTTTCCCCAACAAGCCCAACTCAGCCATTAACGCATTTGCATCGTCTTCATTCAGATTAGGAAACTCAATCTTGTATGCAGATTTAAAAACGATCGCACCATGATCGATGACCTCAACGTAGACAGGCGGCGGTGGCATTGAAGGCGCATCTTGTGACAATGATTGCAACAACATTCGCACATCAGCCACAGCATCCTGATCGACGGTCGATCCCAGACGATGACCATCCAACTGCATTTTAAGAATATCTTTGGCAATCAGAAATGCATCGACATGTTCTGCTGTGAGAGCCATTTCGCCTTTCCTGATCTTATCCAACAATGACTCCAACACATGCGTCACCTCGGTCATATCATTGAGGCCAAAAGTTGACGCACCGCCCTTTATTGAATGTGCCGCGCGGAAAATAGCATTTAAATCTTCGGGATCAGGAGAGGAAACATCGACGGCAAGCAACAATTTTTCCTTCTCAGCAAGAAGCTCATCCGCCTCATCGAAGAAGACCTGGAAAAACTGACTCATGTCAATCGTCATTATTAACTCCGAGATTTACATTAGTAATGCAAGAATGCAAAAACACAATCTTTAACCAATTACTTTTTTTACGACTTCTGTTAGTTTTTGTGGATCAAATGGTTTAACGAGCCATCCATTTGCTCCGGCAGCGCGCCCTTTTGCTTTCATGTCATCGCTGGACTCTGTCGTCAGCATCAGAATTGGTACTCGCTGATAAGTGGGCAGGCCTCTTAAGGATTTAATTAGCGTCAGTCCATCCATACGTGGCATATTCTGGTCGGTCAACACCAAATCAACGACCTGATTTCGTGCTTTTTCAAGTCCATCTTGTCCATCTACCGCTTCAATAACCTGGTAGCCCGCAGCCTTCAAACTAAAAGCGACCATCTGTCTCAATGAACCAGAATCATCCACTGCTAAAATTGTCTTGGCCATAATTACTCCGTTTTATAATTAAAGGCAAAGTGCCTTGAGAGTTCTTTGCAAATCAAAATAATTCTATATCGCCACTATCGAGCTGTTTCTGATGCACAGCTTTTCTTAAAAGCCCCTGTAAATCAGCGCTTTGCTTCTCCAGTCGCAACGTCGTTTCTTTTAAAAGAGATGCGATATCATCGCTATTGGTATCCGATGAAATATCATTCCCCATCACACCAAGCGTCATCAGCACTTCCCGCAAGCCCTCACAACGTTGCATAGTGCGAGAAATGAGTTGACTTGTAAGATCTTGGAATTGCAGGCAAGTGACTGCCGAATTTACGTGCTGAGCAATTTCACCTTGTATCTCTTTAAGTCGACCAACGCTGTCTTCAGAGACGGTACCTGAATCGATGATAATGTTAATTTCATCCTGCTCTTTTGATACGGCAGAATGTAACGCGAGAAAACTTATTCCAAGCTTTTCTATCGCTTCACCGAGCAACAATGCTGTCTGCGCCAAATCTGTCTCAACCTCAGAAAGGTGAGCACTTCCGTGGCCTGAAACCCCAGACAATAATTCTTTTACTTGAGATCCCAACATTTTCTTTTTGGACATCTTCAGCATCCTATCTGCATAATTTAAGTTATTGATATAACTTAAAAGATTATTTCCCCGGATTCGCAGAGACTTCCGCACTCGAATCTGCTTGACTCGTAACCTCGACAGAACCACCATCCTGTGAAGCAGACTCTTCGGCTTTTTTATTCATTACGATAATACTTATACGACGATTAATTGGATTCAAAGGATCATCTTTATCAAACAATACAGAAGAAGATAAGCCAACGATACGTAGCACTTTAGACTCATCCATACCACCGTAAACTAATTCCCTCCGTGAAGCATTTGCGCGATCAGCGGACAACTCCCAGTTGCTATAGCCTTTTTCCCCCATCCCATAAGGGGCTGAATCGGTATGACCTGACAAACTGATCTTGTTAGGCACGTCATTAAGCGCCTTACCAATTTCATGCAAAATTTCTTTTGTGTATGGCTGCAAATCCGCTTTCGCTGATGCAAACATTGGGCGATTTAACTCATCAACCATCTGAATCCTGAGTCCCTCAGTAGTGATGTCCAACAACAGCTGTTTTTTATACTGCTTCAGCACAGGATTAGACTCGATCACTGCTTCAATCCGCGCTTTTAATCCCTTTAAACGCTCCGCATCAGCTTTCGCCAACGCTGCCTCGGCAGCCTGCAGGTTGTAGGATTTTTTTTGCGCTTCAATATCACCTCTGCGATTTTGCCCTTCACGCAAACTAAGATCTTTACCGCCGCCCTTAATTACACTAGAACTATCACCGCTACCGTCCCCGCCGGCCATTGCCACTTTCAGGGGGGTCTGGAAATACTCCGCGATACCCTGGAGATTACCTTTTGCCGTCGACCCCAAAAGCCACATCAACAAGAAAAAAGCCATCATCGCCGTCACAAAGTCAGCATAGGCAATTTTCCATGCGCCGCCGTGGTGTCCGCCACCAGCCTTTTTGATTCTCTTTACGATAATCGGGCGTAACTCTTCGTTTGCCATGTTTAACTCTCAACCGCCACGTTATTTAGACTTAGATTGCTTGATATGCTCTTCAAGCTCACTAAAAGTTGGTCGCTCTGTTGAATATAAAACCTTACGACCAAACTCAACTGCTAATGCAGGCGCATAACCATTCAAACTCGCGAGCAATGTCACCTTGATGCATTGAAATGTTTTAGAAGATTCATCGAGTTGTTGCTCCATCAAGCCAGCAAGTGGCCCAACGAAACCGTACGCCAGCAAAATACCGAGGAACGTACCAACCAGAGCATGCGCAATCAAAATACCCAGTTCAGCAGGTGGAATACCCACAGATTCCATGGTGTGTACCACGCCCATTACCGCCGCAACAATACCAAACGCTGGCAAACCGTCACCTAACTTCGCAATAAAATGCGCTGGCACCGCACCTTCGTGATGATGTGTCTCCAATTCATTATCCATGAGGTTTTCGATCTGAAAGGCATCCATATTTCCAGACACCATCAGACGCAAATAGTCACCAATAAACTCCATCATATGGTGATCATGGACAATTGCAGGATACTTACTAAACAAAGGACTATCCTCAGGCTTCTCGATATCCCCTTCGATAGACATCAGACCTTCTTTTCGCACCTTAGTTAGCACATCAAACAACATGGTCATCAGCTCCATGTACAGGGCTTTGTTATATTTCGACCCTTTAAAGAGACTTGGGAAAGCCTTTAAAGTAGCCTTCAAGCTTTTGGCATTATTACCAACCAGCGAAGCACCTACCGCAGCGCCACCGATCATCAACAGTTCCAATGGCTGAAACAAAACGGCCAGGTGCCCGCCTGCCATAGCAAAACCGCCAAACACTGAACCCATTACGACAATATAGCCAACAATGACTAACACGGAATTTACTCCTTGAAGGAAAAACGATACTTAAATAACTTTCTCCTATCATAGCAGCCCATTTGATAGGTAACAGTTGGTTTGACGCAAATAAACGTGAAAAAAACGTTTATTTCAGGAAATAAAAAAGCAAATTACATTAAATTTTCCATACATACAACATCGGTGCATTTTCAGCAGTCAAAATCTCTGCAGCCGGAGAAACTCCAGGAACCATAAATTCATAACTTAAGAAAATAGTTCCTGGCACCATCTCATTTTGCACCTTACTCCATATTTCTGTCATGACAACAGGCGACAAATAAGAGAAAACAACATTAAATTTTGAAAAATCGAGGCTTTCGTAACGCCCAAACGCAAATTCAAGATTGTCGTGCCTCAAAAAACGTTGTTTTAGATTACTAAACAACCACGGCAACCATGAAATTTCTATACCAGCAAGTTGCCAGTTAGGGCGTGTATTGGATAAATCGAACAACAAACCTCCAAAACCACTCCCGACATCCAGAAACCGAATATCCGTCTCATCGGGCAACAATTCAACAATTGCAGCAGGTAGCGTCGATTGAGATGGGTAGTAAGGAACACGGGTACGAAATGTCGTTCCAAAAACAAGAAATAAGAGAAGAAACAGCAAGAGACTTGCTGCTGGGGGAAGTTGCACATACAAAGCAAGTACAACGGCAACAGGAAAAAAGAATTCGATGACTAACCACCACCAGTCAACCCTGAGAAGAGAGGCTAGTCCAACAGAAGTGATTGACTGAAATGCGATAAGTACAAAAAAAGGGACTGCCTTACCTAAGAGGTGTTTCCCGGCGATAGCAAAAAGGAGGCATAAAGCAAACGCTGCAAACTGGGCAAAAAACGCGCGTAGCACTGGAGAATTGATTAACTTAGTTCCCAGAGGGGCATGGCTTTCGCGACGATTATTTGACGCTATATCCAAGTTTCCTCCTCAATATTATTAAGCCACCATCTCCAATGAAGAGTCGGCGTCTTTAGTCTTTTTGGTCTTCCCAGCCCGTGAAGGCACATGACAAAGGCCGCACTTGTAATGATCATGTAAATCCAAGGAATGCGCAACAAAATGCCCGCCACATTCGCAACATTTTGCAAATGTTAGCATTTTTCCCTCGAAAAATCTTACCAAAGTCCAAGCGCGCGTCAAAGAAAGAACTGCATCATCCGCAGAAACACAACCAACCTGCTCTAAGTACAAGCGATACGCTTTTACGATCGCTTCTACACCCGTAACCTCGGCATGCTCTTGGAGATACTTGTAAATATTCATAAACAGCGAAGAATGAATGTTTGGCTGCCACGTCACAAACCAATCTGTCGAAAATGGCAACATACCTTTTGGCGGCGATACACCTTTTAATTCTTTGTAAATTTTCAGCAAACGTTCGCGAGACAGCGAAGTTTCAGATTCAAGGAGTTGCAACCTCGCTCCCAAGTTAACGAGATCAACTGCCAATTGAATTTCATGCGCTTCATTCACAACACTTTTCGTAGCCATTATCATCTCCGTCGATTAGTTCAAAAAGACAGCTTAGTGAATTTCTTCAACAGGTTGCCCAGCCATCAAAATGGCTGCGTGAGAGTGAGCCAGTGCGCGTTCTTTGTTATAGTTTGTCAACATGCAAAGGATAGAGCTATCCTCAAATCTGAAGCGGGCGAGCATCATGTTTGAGCCAGCTAATTTCAAAATTTGCGAATTATTCAGACCTTCGATTAAATCAGCAATTTCTTTACCGATACCGAGACGGAAAATGGCAGTTGCCTTATCAGCTCGAATCATTTGCTGCGCCAGCATTAAGTAACTAAGATTTGCGTCGCGAATTTCAGCCATCATATCGTTCTGTGTCATGTTCCCACCCTCCGTTCCATTTTTCAAAGGCTACATTCCGTTGCCAGTGAGACAGATTGTGAGCGCGCACGAAAACGCCGTGTATAGGCAATACACGGGATTTAATTCCAGAAAAATAGGAATATTCCTGTAAGAAAAAATCCTACAAGAAAAATTTGATAACGATCGCAAAAAAAACGTCGTTTTATATGAATTTTATTTTTTCCAACGTTACGGAAAAATTTCCAGCAAAATCAAAGAGTTACAGAAAATTTAAAAAAATCTTTTTCTCTTCTCATACCATTAACGGCAGTAAATCCGAGAACTTTAGGGTTTTTTAAAAAAAATTTAAAATATTTTTTCTCACTTTTCTTAACGGCTGAGATCTAAAAAACTTTAATTTTTTTTTGATTTTTTTCGCAAAAAAACGTTTTGCTGCAAAAGAGCAACATTTAAGCGTGCCATAAAAACAAAATCCTCCTTGATCTAAGGAGGATTTTGTTAATAAAAAAACTTGAAAGTGATTTTCTAATTGACACTAACCATTCAAATTGGCGTTCGCCATATACATGATTGACGCAATTGTTTATCCAGTCCGGACAATAAAACATCGTGCTCCCCGAGCTCAGCCTCACTTGCAAGCCTTACCTGCACATCATCGAGGGGCATATCAATAACCTGGGTCTGATGGACGACAGCGACCTCCTCTTCCGGCAAATCTATGGCAAAACTATTTTGCCCCCGCGACATTGCAAGATACACATCAGCAAGCAGTTCGGAATCCAGCAAAGCGCCGTGCAATTTACGATGCGCATTAGAAATCTCATAACGATCACACAGCGCATCCAGAGAGTTGCGCTTACCCGGGTGCAACTCCTTCGCCTGCACCAGTGTATCAATGATGCTTTCGGCATAATCAGCAAAAGAACCCAGCCCAACACGAGCGAATTCAGCATTCAAGAAACCAACGTCAAAGGGGGCGTTATGAATAATGATTTCAGCACCACGAATAAAATCACAGAATTCTTGTGAAATTTCGGCAAATTTAGGTTTGTCACTAAGAAATTCGGTCGTTAGTCCGTGCACGGCCAACGCACCCTCTTCTGATTCGCGCTCAGGGTTAATGTATTGATGGTAGTTATTACCAGTCAACTTACGATCAATGAGTTCCACACAACCAATTTCAATTATACGATTACCGTCCCGCGCATTCAAACCCGTGGTTTCTGTATCTAGAACAACTTGCCGTATATTTTTTTTCATCTATATTACCTTTCAATTCTGTACTTAAGTCGGGCACAACATCAGACTAGTCTGCGACCCACTCAAAAACAATGCGGCCAGATCCAGCGTCATCACAATACTTCGACTGCATTCCCACGCCAGCAGCAAACAGCAATTGATCGCCTATCGATATAAATGGTAATTGCTGCCGGAGCCAGAATGGCACACGCAAGGCCTGATAATGGCTTTTCATGTCTCTTGTTGATCGATTTTCTGCTAATTTGAGGCGCTCGCCGCCCTTCCTCAAGTGCATACGAAGCGACTGTTGCTCTAGCCATGCAGGATTTAGCCCTCGCGACTCTCTCCGGCAATACAAGGTGCCATGAAACTCAGGGAATACCATCGATTCTTGACCTGACCATATAAAGTCGACATGCAATTCTCCGTCAGCATGCTCAAGACTCCGATCCGCAGCGTAAATACGGTCTTTGTAACGATGAATCGCCAAGGTCTCATGATAAATGGTGATGCGCGCATCACCTTTTGCCTCAAACAATTGTTTGCGAATTTCATTCAGACGTGAAGTCGAAGGCATGCGCGTGCCAATTTTGTGCAACCATAATCGGAACAGATTACCTACCCGGTCGGCACTGAGATGACGAATTGCATCAAAGTTAAGACTTAGGTCCTCTTCCGACAGACATGACGACAAATCCTGTCCCGCCAGCTCTTCAATCAGTTGCAGCGTTGACTGCATATGTTTTGAAGTTCGCGACATCCGCGTGGCAAATCCCGGCGAAATCTGTTCTAGTGCTGGCATGACCTGATGACGAAGGGCGTTCCTCAAAAAGCGCACATCATCATTAGACTCATCTTCAATATGTGCAATCTGATGTTCGCTGGCAAAGCACTCCAGTTCTGCGCGCGACACGTCCAGCAATGGACGCATCATCATGACATCCGGCGTCCCAAATAATGACGGCGCAAGGTTAAATTTATCCATGCCAGAAAGGCCAGCAATACCAGAACCTCGCAACATTTGCATAAGCAAGGTTTCTGCCTGATCATCCTGATGATGAGCTGCAAGAACGATCCCGATATTACACTCGAGACTCATTCGACCAAGTGCAAGGTATCGTCCTTTGCGCGCACTCCCCTCCACACCTTCACCATCAGTAGATGAAACGATAATTTTTTCAAATGAGAACTGAACGCCGAGCTGATCGCACACAGATTGACAATGCGCCAACCAGACGTCTGCATTCGAACTTAAACCATGGTGAACATGAAACGCAGTGAGAGGTATCCCTCGCGACTCACAATAGTGAGCGCTGAGAGTGAGCAAAACAGACGAATCAAGACCGCCGCTGTAAGCAACTGCTAGACCCGTTGCAGAAGGAACTTTTCCAGAATCCGAAAAATAAGTATTTAAGGTCTCGGAAAAATGGTGCAGCAAGGCACCACTTAAACGACGTCCACTCATTCGGCCAGCTTAGTTTCCTTAAACTTACCATAACTCATCAATTTTTCATGGCGAGCAGTTAGTAAGTCTTTTGTTTTTATGCCCTGGAATTGACGCAGCGTGTCAGCCAGCGCACGTTTCACCAAAGCGCACATTTGCTTCGGATCTCGGTGTGCGCCACCCAATGGCTCATTAATAATCTTATCGATTAAACCCATCGCCTTTAAACGATGTGCAGTCAAGCCCAGCGCTTCCGCCGCATCCGATGCACGGTCAGAGGTTTTCCATAAAATAGAAGCACAACCCTCTGGGGAAATAACAGAATAAGTCGCATATTGCAACATCAACACTGCATCACCAACCGCGAGAGCCAGTGCGCCCCCCGAACCACCTTCACCAATGATCGTTGCAATCAGTGGCACTTTCAGTTCCGCCATCACATACAGGTTATGGCCGATAGCCTCAGACTGACCGCGCTCTTCAGCATCGATACCTGGCCAAGCACCTGTTGTATCAACAAAAGTGAAGACAGGAATATCGAATTTTTCGGCCAATTTCATCAGCCGCATTGCCTTACGATAGCCTTCTGGCTTAGGCATCCCGAAATTGCGCAACGCACGTTCTTTCGTGTCACGTCCCTTTTGATGACCAATTACCATGCAGGCCTGACCATTAAACCGTGCCAACCCACCGACGATCGACAAATCATCAGCAAAGCTACGATCACCGTGAAGCTCATGGAAGTCGGTAAAAATCTGGTTAATATAGTCCAGCGTGTATGGGCGCTGTGGATGACGGGAAATTTGCGATACTTGCCAAGGCGTTAGTTTTGCATAGATATCTTTGGTCAACATCTGACTTTTTTTCGATAATCTATCAATTTCTTCAGAGATATCTACAGCTGAGTCGTCCTGAACAAATCGCAATTCCTCGATTTTCGTTTCGAGCTCTGCAATAGATTGCTCAAAACTTAGAAATGTCGTTTTAGTCATCGTGCCTCCTTAAATCCACACGAGTTAAAAAAAGCTTTATCAGGCAAAATGAGGTCTAGAAACCATCAAAATGAAGTTAGCGTGCGCCATAACTTCTTAACCTAGAACCTGACCAAAATTATTTGTTAGTCCGGCAAGTTTGCCAATAAGAATAATCCCGAATTACTATTTGCAATTACAAGAAAATATTTGAACGGGACAGATTAAATATCAAAAGCAGTCATTCTGTCCAGCTTCGCATGCTTGAAAATTTCATCGTGCATTAAATATGGCGTACTCCGCGCATTTTCGCGTATTTTGTTAAAAATAGATTGAGGATACTTACGCAGCAAATCAGATGGATTTTTAACTATTTAACAATTAACCGTCATGTCGCTGTTTAAACTTGATAACAAGCAGAATACACATTGATCATCACAATAGGGACACAATACTACAACGCAACGCCATGTTTCTAGTCGCAAATACCCAATGTGTGCCACTTATTTGATAATATGGCACTTTCGTGCAATTCGAGTATAACATTACTGCCTTCATGTTCAGTCAACCTCTGATAAATCTAAGCCAGAACACCATGCGCCAAAAAATAAGAAGCCTCTTCGTTATTTCTCAACTTTCTATTGCACTGATCGCACTACCGTCGTTCGCCGACGACGTAGGTGATATCGGCAAAATGCTCCGTGCTGGGCAAACCGCTGAAGCGCTTCAAAAAACAGATAATGCGCTGATGGCAAAACCTAAAGACGCTCAATTGCGTTTTCTAAAAGGCTTAATCCTGACGGAACAAAATAAATCACCGGAAGCAATTGCCGTTTTCAGCAAGCTCACGGATGATTACCCTGAATTACCAGAACCATATAACAACCTAGCTGTGCTCTACGCAGCGTCTGGTCAATACGACAAAGCCCGTGCAGCGTTGGAGATGGCGATACGCACCAACCCGACCTATGGTACTGCGCATGAAAATTTAGGGGATGTTTACGCTAAACTGGCGAGTCAGGCGTATGACAAAGCATTACAACTAGACTCGGGGAATGCCACAGCGAAATTAAAACTAACGCTGGTTCGCAATTTGGTTGGCACTTCAGGTGGAGTAAATCCAAAAATCAATCCAGCTCCCGCGACTGTTGTAGCGCAGGCGCAATCGAGTAAGGGCACCAGCCCTGCACCAGTAAAGGCTGAACCAACACCAGCCGCACCGTCAAAAACAGAAGTTACCTCGGCGAAGAGCGAGCCTGCCCCAAGTAAGTCGAAAGCTGTTCCTACTCAAGATAAAGAGGAAGAAGAGATCGTCAGAACTATTGAAAACTGGGCAAAAGCATGGAGCAATAAAGATACGAGTGCTTACCTAGCACACTATGCAAAAGATTTTCAGACGCCTAAAGGTGAATCCCGCAAATCTTGGGCCGAAGAGCGTCGTAACAGAATTGAAGGCAAAGGTCACATTAACGTGAAGATTGAAGGCATTAAAGTAAGTGTTGACGATAACATATCGACCGTTAAATTCCGCCAGGTATACACGTCAGACCAATTGACTGCAAACAGCCGTAAAACGCTGGTATTGGCGAAGCAAGACGGCAAATGGCAAATCAAGCAGGAGCGCGCGGGTAGCTGATGTTTTTTTCTGCTTTTAAAGACACTTCGACCAGAATTTTGGTTTCGAAGACGTGCCGTCTCGCCTCAATCGTTATCTCCGGTGTACTTTGCTTCACACCTTTAGCACATGCCAAGGTAAAAGAGCGCGTAGCTCGATCTAATGCGGTCGAATCAAGTGGCGAGCAACCGAATCCAGATACATTATTGATTGAGGTCTATCAAAATCTAGCCAACAATAAACTTCAAGCGGCACAGGAGAAGGTCGACGCACTGATTGAGGCATATCCGCATTTTCAGTTAGCCTACCTAATCCGCGGCGACTTGCTCATGATGCACACGAGGCCAGTTACGTCCTTCGGTGCAGCGCCAAATATTCAGCCTGACAAGCTCAAAGAAATGCGCGATGAAGCGGCAATGCGCATCAGATCGTATCGTGAACGTCCTTCGCCAAATTTGATTCCGCGCGCGATCATTCAATTAAGAGACGATCAAAAGCAGGTGCTAGTTGTCGACGCAAATAAATCACGGCTATATTTCTATGAAAACGTCGGTGGACAGCCCAAACTAATCAGCGACCATTACATCAGTCATGGCAAATTTGGCATCAACAAGACCAAAGAAGGTGATCAGAAGACACCACTCGGCGTGTACTACATCACCAGCAGGTTATCGGGAGGCAAGCTTCCTGACTTTTACGGTCCTGGAGCGCTACCACTCAATTACCCTAATGAGTGGGATAAAATTAATGGCCGCAGCGGGTCCGGTATTTGGTTACATGGAATGCCCTCAACCAGTTTTAGCCGCCCCCCGCTAGCCTCTGACGGCTGCGTCGTCCTGACCAATCCAGATTTCCTGAAAATTTCTGCGCTGGTTGACATTGGAAAAACACCTATCATCATCAGTGACAAAGTCGAATTTGAAAATCAGACAAAGTGGCTCGCTGAAAGGCAAGCAAGCAATAAGTTGCTGGACGATTGGCGAATTGACCTTGAAAGTAAGAATGCAAATCGTATTTTTGCCAACTATTCTCGCAATTTTAAGTCGGCGCAAGGCGATGATTTGAACACATGGTTTGCGAAACAACGGCAAAATTGGGAGTCATGGGTTGCACCTCATATACAATTGAAAGAAGTAACCCACTTTCGCTATCCGGGTAAAGATGAAATGCTGGTCAGTACATTCACCCAAGAAACACAATCAGGCAGAACAAAAACAAGCGTCAGAAAACGCCAGTACTGGATTAAAGAAGCGGCAACATGGCGCATTATTTACGAAACCACGGTCTAACCGAAGGACTTAAAATGAAATCTACTTACACAAAAATAATTGGCCTTCTTTTTAGTGCAACGTTAAGCATCAGCGCAACTTTTGCAATGGCAGAAGATCTACCAAAAGTCTCAATCAAAACCAATGCTGGAGAGATTATCGTTGAACTCTACCCGGAGGCAGCGCCTAAAACCGTAGATAATTTTCTGAAATATGTCAAAGCCGGCCATTACAAAGGCACTATATTCCATCGTGTTATTAATAACTTTATGATTCAGGGCGGAGGTTACGACCGCACGATGAAAGAGAAGCCAACTCGCAAATCTATCCCATCAGAAGCCGCTCTGGCACTGGAAAAAGGCTTGAGAAACGATCTGGGTACGATTGCCATGGCGCGTACGGAAGATCCAAATTCTGCGACTGCGCAGTTTTTCATCAACGTTAGAGATAATGACTTTTTGAACCATCAGCCCTTACCAGCGGGCGATCCGGTAGAATTTAACTACCGTGGCTCAATGACCAAAGCTCCGCGTAATCAGGCGCTACTTGCCACTGCTGGATACACCCCGTTTGGCAAAGTAATCAAGGGCATGGATGTCGTTGATAAGATTAAAAGCGTCGAAACGGGTGACGCCCACATGATGCAAAATGTTCCAAAAAAGGACATCGTCATCGAATCGGTAACTGTTATAAAATAATTTTATTTACTCCCCTTATTTTCACCTCATTACCAAGGATTATTATGGCTATTCTCATGACTACCAACCACGGTGCTTTCACGATTGAACTCGACGAAGCAAAAGCACCGAAAACCGTTGCCAACTTTCTGGCTTACGTCGCTTCCGGCCATTATGCTGGCACGATTTTCCACCGTGTTATCGACGGCTTTATGATTCAGGGTGGCGGCTTTGAACCAGGTATGAAGCAAAAAGAAACATTGGATGCAATCGAAAATGAAGCAAGCAATGGCTTGAAAAACGAACGCTACTCCATCGCGATGGCTCGCACTGGCGCACCTCACTCTGCGACAGCACAATTCTTTATTAATACGGCGAGCAACAGTTTCCTTGATTATCCAGGCCAGGATGGCTGGGGTTACTGTGTATTCGGCAAAGTTACTGAAGGTAAAGAAATTGTTGATAAAATTAAAGCAGTAAAAACTTCCCGTTCTGGCATGTTCCAGGACGTACCAGTAGAAGACGTTATCATCGAAAAAGTTGAAGTGATTTAACTTGCCAATTGCTCTTTCAGAACAGATTTCGACATAGCGTGAACAATTCCGAAAAGCAAACAACAGCGCAACCCAAAATGGTTGCGCTGTTTGTTTCAGATGTACATCTCAATCCCGGGTTACCAAAAACAACGACGGCGTTTTTGCAATTTCTCAAGACATATGGAACACAAACAGAGCAGCTTTATCTGCTAGGAGACCTTTTTGAGTATTGGGTTGGAGATGACGACCTTAACGATCCTTACAACCATTTTATAGTGGAAGCATTGCGCGAACTCAGCCAACTCGGTGTTAAGTTATTCTGGATCGCTGGTAACCGCGACTTTCTGATAGGGGCTCAATTTGCCAATGCGACCGGCGCTCGCTTAATTGACGACCCAAGCATCATCTATGCTGGTGGGAAAAAAATTGTGCTTTGCCATGGCGATGCACAATGCACGGATGATATCTCCTATATGCAATTCCGAAAGCAAGTCAGAGATAAAAACTGGCAATCGCATTTCTTGGCAATGCCACTAGCCCAAAGAAAAACGATTGTTCAAGGAATGCGTGAGAGCAGCAAATCAGAACAAATCCAAAAAGAAACGAGCATCATGGACGTCAATCCTGATGCAATCGATGCCTTGTTCTTGTCTACAAAATGCGACTACATTATTCACGGCCACACCCATCGGCCGGCACGACATATCACCCAAGGTAAGTGTCGTTATGTCTTGCCTGACTGGGACTGCGATGGTCAGCAGGCACGTGGTGGCTGGATAGCCATCACCTCACAAGGGAACATTGAGCGAATCGATGTTGATGGCAAGATCATTCATCCCTAATGGCTAGGGCCGCTTGACTCATCTCCGACGAGATGCCCAGCAGTAATGGTCAAGGTCCGTCCACATCTCGCCGCAATCGATAAATCATGCGTTACCAATACCAGTGTTGAATTAAACTCATGATTTAACGCAAACATTAACTGCATCACGGCTTCTCCTGTCGTCGCATCCAGGCTTCCTGTTGGCTCATCCGCAAATAGCAAAGGTGGCTCGGTGACAAACGCCCTGGCAAGTGCAACCCGTTGCTGCTCACCGCCAGATAGAAACTTAGGGTAATGCTTGAGGCGGGATGACAGCCCTACCCGTTCCAGCATTTTTTCAGCTTTTTGTTTGGCATTTCTATCACCGCGGAGCTCTAATGGCAGCATCACGTTTTCCAGTGCATTTAAATGCATAAGAAGCTGAAATGACTGAAAAACAAAACCAACATTTTCTTTCCGAAATTGCGCGCGTCCATCTTCACTCAGGGCAAACATATCTACGCCTGCAAGATGTACTGAGCCAGTGCTGGGCATGTCCAATCCGGCTAGAATACCCAACAAGGTTGATTTGCCAGATCCCGAGGCGCCAACAATTGCAAGCGTTTCTCCGGCTTGCACGGTAAAATCAATGCCATTCAGAATAGTTAGCTGCCCACTCGCATCCTCTACCTGCTTGACTAGATTACTGACCCGTATTGCCACTTGATTTGATTTTTTAGGATGTATCATGCTGTCTTTTTTACCCAATCGTCGATTGATGTTCCGTGCCGCAATGTCTATATTGTTAGTGCTAGGATTTTTACCACAAACCTATGCACATTCTGCATCAAAATCCATCCTAGTGCTTGGGGATAGCTTATCCGCTGAATACGGTCTTAGTCGAGGACAAGGCTGGGTAAGTTTATTGGAAAAAAAATTAGCTGACTCCTCCATGAATACGAGCGTCATCAATGCCAGCATTAGTGGCGAAACCACGAGTGGTGGCAGAGTTCGCTTGCCAGCCCTCGTTAATCGCATCAAGCCGGACATCGTTATTATCGAACTCGGGGGCAATGATGCTCTCAGAGGCCTGTCCGTCGCCGCATCCGAAGAAAATTTTCGAACGATGATCACTGCCGCAAAAAAAGCCAATGCCGAAGTGCTGCTGATCGGCATGAAAATTCCGCCCAATTATGGAAAAGAATATACACAGCGTTTTTTCGCGCTTTATGCAACCCTCGCAAAAGAGCAAAAAATTAGACTCGTACCGTTTTTATTGGAAGGCATCGCAGACAGAGATGATTTGTTCCAAGCAGATAAAATTCATCCCATCGCCAGCGCCCATCCGCTTATCTTAAATAATGTCTGGCCACAACTTACTCCCTTATTAAAGAAGTGAAATGATGAGATATCCAGAAATTATTAGCTTCGACAGCATCGCAGATCACTTGTCTCAGTTTGATTGCGTTATCGACGTACGTAGTCCCGCTGAGTTTGCGGAAGACCATATACCAGGCGCCATCAACTGTCCAGTTCTGGATAACGAAGAGAGGATACTTGTAGGCACCACCTACAAACAAGTGGATTCATTTGAAGCAAAGCGACTAGGCGCGAGCTTTATCGCCACCAATATCGGCAAACATCTCGCCACCCAATTCAAGGATAAACCCAAAAATTGGCGACCATTACTTTACTGCTGGCGCGGCGGCAACCGTAGTGGCGCAATGGCACATATTTTCGCAAAGATCGGCTGGCCCGTCGCACTATTGGAGGGAGGATATAAAGCTTACCGTCAGCACATTAATCAGACAATCCCTGAATTGACCAAGAATATTCAATGGGAAGTGCTGTGCGGCACCACGGGTTGCGGTAAGAGTCGCCTATTACGTACGCTGGCGTCTAAGGGTGAGCAAATCCTCGATCTCGAAGCACTAGCATGCCACCGAGGTTCCGTTTTAGGTGATATACCGACAGAAAAGCAACCATCTCAGAAGATGTTTGAAAGCCATATTTGGGCGATATTAAAAGTCACCGACAAGCAACGCCCTATTTATGTAGAAGCAGAAAGTAAAAAAGTGGGGAACCTGCGAGTTCCTGATGCAATCATGAATAGCATGCGTGAATCGTCATGCATTTCTATCGAAATGCCAGTTGCAGTCAGGGTTCAGCTATTGATGGAAGAATACTGTCATTTTATCGAACACCCCGAGCTATTAAACCATCAGCTCGATTTTCTTTGCCATTTGCATGGAAAAGAAAAGATACTTCTATGGAAAAACCAGGTGCTCAAAGGTGAAATCGCCCAAGTCGTACAAAGTCTGCTTGAAGAGCATTATGACCCCGCGTACAACAAGTCCATCAACCGTAATTTTTCTCGATTCCAAGAAGCCAAACACATTTTACAAGCGAGTTTGGAAACGATAGATTTTGAATCAAGTGCGCAGCAGATTTTATCGAAAGATTAAAAATATCAGCCATCGACATCATCAAGGATACGCTGCCCTTGATGATCAAGCTCATCAAATTGGCGGTTGTTTATTGCCCACCAGAACAGCCCGCCAATAGCAAATACAAGGACCAAACTGAGTGGTATCAAGAGATACAATATATCCATCACATATCCAAAACTAAGCCAGTTGATCGGTCACTACATACGATGGCTGCGGCAGCAAATACAATCGAAGTGCATTCAAGACGACAATTACCGAACTCAAAGACATCCCCAACGCCGCATGCCATGGCTCTAGCCAGCCTAAGGTGGCAGCAGGAATAGCGAACATGTTATAAGCGATCGCCCAAATCAGATTTTCACGAATCAAGCGAAATGCTTTATTTGCGACGGTAAATCCAAAATCAAGATCACTTAAGCGATTCGACATCAGTAACACATCACTACGCGTCTGGGAGATCGGTGCACCCTGTCCCATGGCAACAGCAACATTCGCCAGCGACAATGCAGGGCCATCGTTCATCCCATCACCAACCACCACAACAATAGCTCCCTGCTTCTGCAAGGACTGTACCACATCGAATTTATCAGCAGGACTAAGACCAGCACGCGCGTCTACTATCCCACATTTACGTGCGACTTTGTGAACAACCTCCTCCCGGTCGCCGGACAAGAGCATGACGTGCTTGTGTTGTAACTGCAATTTACTCACGGTCGCAACTGCATCATCCCTCAGTGCATCGGACAAGCCAAATAGCAGAATCACACCCGCATTATCTGCCAAAACGGATACAGTCTGACTCGCCATCTCAGCCGGTACAATGATAGTTTGCTGCGACAATTCAGCAGCAAACGAAACACTTCCCAGACGGTACAAATTACCATCAATTCGCGCTTCAATCCCTCCGCCCGCAACTTCATGCATTGCGTCGACACCCATTATCAACGATGACTGATACTGCATTGCTAATGCATCAGCAATCGCTTTGGAGGCAGGATGCGTGGAGCCTGATGCTAGCAAAAAAGCAATTGTTTCTGCAGCTAGAACATGCCGCGACGCTTTCTGTTCAATCAGACTCAGCTTGCCAACAGTGAGTGTTCCCGTTTTATCAAATACAAAATGCGTTGCCTGCGCCATGCTCTGAATTGCTTTACCATTTTTAATCAGAGCGCCATTTTTGGCTAACAACCCAATCGCAGCAGACATCACCCCTGGCGTTGCAAGTGACAACGCGCATGGGCAAGTCACAACAATCACACTAATTGCAATCCATAAAGCACGAGCGGGAGCAATATAAAACCATACGATACCAGTCACCACTGCAACCACCAAAATCAGGCTTAAAAACCGACTCGCATGCTTATCAGCGAGTAGCACAATTGGTGGTTTCTCTGTCGCCGCTACCTCCATCATGCTAATCAAAGATGACAAATGCGTCTCCATCCCGACTTTTTCTGTCTTAACAATAAGCGTGCCACTGGCATTCACTGCGCCTGCAATAACCTGATCCCCGACCTGCTTAAGTACAGGTACAGATTCACCCGTCATGAGGGACTCATCACACTCACTCCGTCCCTCTAGCACAACACCATCCGCGGGAATATGCTCACCCGGCGCAACCAGTACGAAGTCACCAATCTGCAATAACGTTGCATCCAGAGATTCAACGTCTCGACTCGCAGGATAATTTTTTAGTTTCTGAGCAGAAACTGGCACTAACTGAGTCAAAACACGAAGTGCCACGCTCGTCTTTTTCTGTACTTTACTTTCAATTAAACGCGCAGCAAGCAAGAGAAAGACAAACATAATTACCGAGTCGTAATAAACGACCCCACCGGCAAACGTCGCCCAGACGCTAGCAAAAAAAGTCAACAAAATACCCAGAGATACTGGTACATCCATGCCGATATGGCGATTACGCATATCCCGCCAAGCGGCTCTAAAAAAAGGCAACGCAGAAAATCCAATCACAGGAACCGTGATCAACATACTTGCAATTTTCAGTAACTTATCCAGATCTGGAGTCAGATCACCATCTACTTGCGGGACAGGCACGAGGTAAGCCGGAAACGCATACATCATGATTTGCATCATTGCAAACCCAGCAATAAATAAACGCCACAATGCTAATTTATTTTCTTTTTTCTCAAATTCATCGGGTGACTGGGATGAAGGTAAAGCACCATAGCCAAGATGAATGATGGCAGCGATAATATTCTTTAAATTATTTTCTCCTGCTTTCCAGATCACATCCGCTTTATGCGTCGCTGTATTAATTCGGAACAACTCAATTCCTGGCAATTGCCTTAGACGGAACTCAATCAATTGAACGCAGGCGGCACAATGCATCCCTGACAGGGTCAGCCTTTCAGATTGAACCAGTTGGTCTTCAGTTTGAGATGTAGCCATTGGGAATTTTCTTTTATTATTAACACCCGACAGCTGCGTCATCGGACACCCATTTGTGCTGATTTTGCATCTAAGTAATCGTCAACCATATCATTTCGCTCAATGGTCTGCAAAATTGCCAGGCAACCATGGCAACAGACTGCACGCTGTTGCCCATTAAATTTAACGTAAAGTGCTTTGGTCTCACGCATTTTTTCGTCGCAATGATAGCAATTAATCCTCTCTACGCGGTTCGAGAGAAAAGGCAGTATGTCTAATAAATGAGAGAACGTGATTGCCATAAGACTGTGGGGCACCAAAATCGGCAGAATGCGCAATGCTACGATGTTACTCGAACAGCAAATCCTGATGTTTGATCTGCCTCAACCCCAACTCTAGCATTGCGTTTGACGTAGCATCTAGAAAAAGAAAAGAGACAGCAGCATTGCACCACCGTCTCTTCATGTTTCGTTTTTCTTACTCTTTGAGGAATCTGAGAAACCTCTACTCCGCTTCATTCCACGGAAAAATACTACACGAATTGTCTTCCATCCACTTCACACATAACCGGCAAAACAACCTACGACCGGAGCTAAGAATGCATACCCCATTGGAAACGAAATAATACCTATATCGACCTCCCGTTTTGAACCAGTTACGAGTTCAATATAGAACAACAAGCTTTTGAGTGGAAGAAAAATAAAACTATGCAAGTCGGCTGTGAGATTTAAAAAATTAACTAAACCAATTCACATAATCAATGTAAAGTCAGCTTGCTGGGTTTGAGCATCGCAGAAATCGCCGCACTGCCCACCGACGCACCGAACTTTTTTAAGACACGTTCAGGTAAATCTTCTTTCTGTGTGTAGTCAACAATGTCTTCTGCTTTAATGACGTCTCTTGCAACAGAATCAACCGTACCGAAACCGTCCGCAAGACCCATATCAACAGCCTTACTACCTACCCAGAACAAGCCAGAAAATGTCTCAGGTGTTTCTTTTAAACGCTGACCGCGACCTTTGCGGACAACATCGATAAACTGCTGATGAATCTCATTAAGCATCGCTTGCGAGTAGGCTTTTTGCTTGTCACTCATTGGCGAATAAGGATCCATGAGTCCCTTGTTTTCACCTGCAGTCATCAAGCGACGTTCAACACCAACTTTATTCATCAATCCGGTAAAGCCAAAGCCATCCATCAGCACGCCAATAGAACCAACCACACTCGCCTTATTAACAAAGATCTTGTCTGCGGCGGCAGCAATGTAATAACCACCTGAAGCACACATTTCATCTACCACGACGTAGAGCTTTTTATCTGGGTACTGCGAACGCAAACGGACAATTTCATCATTGATCATCCCTGCCTGCACCGGACTTCCACCTGGGCTATTAATACGCAAAATGACCGCAACTGCACCCGATTCGGAAAAAGCGCGGTCAAGCGCTGGAATGACTGCGCTTGCACTGCCGCTACCTTCACTATCAATCTCACCGTCAATATCTACTAGTGCTGTATGCGGCGCACTATTATCTACCTCATGTTGAAATAAACCACCAAAGTGGTAGAACCCAAACAAAATGAGCGACACAAATGAAAATTTAAAGAAAATCCCCCATCGGCGCTGGCGTCGTTGCTCCTCTAGGGTGGCAAACACTAAACGCTCCAGGGTTTCACGCTCCCATGGCTGATTACTATGCGAACCATAATCAACCCGATCTTTACTCTGATCTTCCATACTTTCTCTCAACTATTACGCAATCACTGGCTGAATGTAATCATCCGGATGCCAAAAAACCGTTCCATCAACCTCACTAACCTGAATTTTTCTAAGACGACTTCCGCGGCAAGGACCACCTGAGCAATGACCGGTTTCGGGTTCGTAGATAGCCCCATGCGTCGCACACATAATATATAAGCCACTGGACTCTAGAAACTCCCCCGGATTCCAGTCGAGTTCAACTGGTACATGGGCGCACCGATTCAAATAAGCGTGGACAGCGCCTGCATAACGAATAACAAAACCGGTTGCATCATCGCTTCCGGCAGTGACTGAAAATCGGATGCCCATTCCTCCCTCCACCAACTCATCGGAGCTACACACTGATATTGATGTCATCTCTCCCTCCCCTTAAGCGTTATCATTGAGCCACTGATGCAATTCTGGCACACTTTTAGCCGCGTATAACGGGTTCAGCGTGGCCAGTAACGACGGGGCATGGGCGCCATATTCAACGGCTACAGCGCCAGCACCGGCATTAGCGGCCATTTGCAGATCATGCGTAGTATCCCCAATCATCAGCGTACGTTGCATGTCCTGCCCCAGCTCTCTAGTCAACTCCTGTAGCATCGCTGGATGCGGCTTGGAGAATGTCTCATCAGAACAACGCGTAGAGTCGAACACTGAAGTTAATTTTGCTGTGTGCAAAGCACGGCTCAGTCCAACGCGGCTTTTACCAGTTGCAACGCCAAGAAAGTAACCCTGTTGCGCGAGATCATCCAACATCTCACGCACCCCCTTAAAGAGCGGCAGCTCATGGTCTTTCGCCAGATAATGATAGCGGTAGCGTTCGACCATACGTGGGTAGTACTTTGGATCAATACCAGGTATTGCCGCTGCCATCGCATCCGCCAGTGACAACCCAATCACATAGGCTGCCGCGTTATCATCAGGTACCGGAAGACCAAGATCTCTGGCCGCCGACTGTATACATTTAACTATCGTGGCTGTGCTATCCATGAGCGTGCCATCCCAGTCAAACACAATGAAATCAAATTGCTTTTTTGCCATAGTTAAAAGTACAACACCTATTTATAGATATTTAAACAACCATTTACGGTTTCATTTGAACTGACTTGTTCTCGACTAGTGCATATATTGTCTGTTGTTATTTATCACTTATACGATGTGCCTGACAAAAGCCAAGACACAAGACGTTGCGAGAGCAATTTAGTTACTATTCAACAAGATCATATCATTAATAAACTAGTCAGTTTTTTACCCTACTGAAAGAGTACGCAAGAAACCCTCACACTCTGTTGGTAGCGGTGCATTGACCGTCGTTAATTTGCCGGACTCAGGATGCGTAAAACTGATCTGATGAGCGTGCAAAAACATCCTCTTGAGCGCCCCTCGTTCAGACGTCGCCTTTTGCAAGGCTCTATTTAAAGGAAAATCGCCGTATTTGTCATCGCCAGCAATTGGGAAGCCACTTGCTGATAAATGGACCCGAATCTGGTGAGTTCGCCCCGTTTTCAGCTCTGCCTCCAGAAACGCGAAATCTCTAAACTTCCTCTTGAGCGTAAATACAGTATGCGACGCCATACCGTCAGCCTGCACCCTGACCCGCCGCTCGCCATCAGCCGTCGTATATTTATGCAACGGCAGCTTAATATGCTGACGTGCATTCTTCCAATCGCCAGATACGAGCGTGAAATAACGTTTATCAGTTAAACCATCACGCATCTGCTCATGCAAATTAGTCAATGCAGTCCGTTTTTTTGCGATCAGCAACAAACCCGAAGTTTCGCGATCAAGCCTGTGAACCAATTCCAGAAATTTTGCTTCAGGACGGGACGAACGCAATTGTTCAATCACACCATAACTCACGCCAGATCCACCATGGACCGCGACGCCAGCAGGCTTATCAATGATTAATAAATGACTATCTTCGAACACAATTGGAAATTCCAGCTTGGGAACAACCTGCGTTGACGCTTCTGCCATCCGTATCGGTGGAATTCTTACAACATCACCTTCTACCAGACGATATAACTGGTCGATGCGGCCTTTGTTAACCCTGACCTCACCAGAACGTAATACCCGGTAAACATGGCTTTTCGGTACCCCTTTACATATACGTAAAAGGAAATTATCAATGCGCTGTCCCGCCTCTTCTTCAGAGATCGTCAGCATCTGGACTTTCGGCTGTGAGGCTGAAGGCTGCTCGTGGGAAACATTTTGCACCTGTTTTTGATGCACTTCCCTATTAATTATCGCTAAGTCCTTCATTTTGAATATATAATCAGTTTCGCTTCAGCATTTACGCTTTAGCAGTGTAAGAGAAATAAACAGCTATTTTACACAGGGGTCAGTCTATCAGCCTCGCCAGTTTGCAAATATGATGGAAAAGATGTGTATGCACCCTCGTTTTCGTGCCAAGGTAGAGACCAATTGTTACTATCGGGCACTAGTTTAACAAGGTTGTATCAGAGAGTTTGAAATGTAAGGATAAGTTGGACAAGAGATGCTGGTTTAATTATTAATAAGCATGCTTGTCTATGCTGGTTTTGGCGTTAAGGCGATTCCGTCAGACACAACACAATAAGATGGTCTGACACCAAAGTTGCTCATCGCCTGGCGTTATGCTTAGTTATTGCACAAATATAACTAAGATTGATAATGCGGGGGACATGTGCACTCGAACTTTTTACCAAAATCACACGCGCCCGGCGCGAAGCAGGATTAGATTGATGTTCATTGCAAAGCAGCCTTGCTGCACATTATATTGCTGAATGCAAAGCTATTCTGTTGCGCCACAGGCATTTCCCACCCTCTTCAAACCCTCCGTTCTGGCATACATCCCGGCACCAGTAAAGTTGTTGCTTCATCCAATGAGACAGCAGCAAAAGATGACCATCAGGTCACGGAGTAAAAAATGAAACGTATGTTGTTCAATGCCACGCAGCAAGAAGAATTGCGCGTCGCTATCGTCAATGGGCAAAAACTCATTGACATTGATATCGAGACCGCTGGTCGCGAATTACGTAAGTCAAACATCTACAAGGGCGTCATCACCCGTATCGAACCATCGCTTGAAGCATGCTTCGTTAACTATGGTGAAGAACGTCATGGTTTCCTGCCATTCAAAGAAGTGGCTCGCAGCTACTTTAAAGAAGGGATCGATGTTCGTAATACTTCTATCAAAGAAGCATTACGCGAAGGTCAGGAAATCGTTGTTCAGGTAGAAAAGGAAGAACGCGGCAACAAGGGCGCAGCCCTGACCTCGTTTATCTCTCTTGCTGGACGTTACTTGGTTTTGATGCCAAACAATCCTCGCGGCGGCGGTGTTTCACGTCGCGTTGAGGGCGAAGATCGCCAAGAGTTACGTGAGACAATGGACAAACTCGACTTGCCAACCGGCATGTCAGTCATTGCGCGTACAGCGGGTATTGGTCGTAACGTTGATGAATTGCAATGGGATTTAAATTACCTGATGCAACTCTGGCGTGCGATTGAAGGCGCTGGCAAGTCTTCACCTGGCGCATTCCTGATTTATCAAGAATCATCATTGGTTATCCGTGCGATTCGCGATTATTTCCAACCTGATATCGGTGAAATTCTGATCGATACAGACGAAATCTACGAACAAGCGCAGCAGTTCATGAGCCACGTGATGCCGGACATGGTCCATCGCGTAAAACGCTACAGCGACGACGTGCCACTGTTCTCCCGTTTCCAGATCGAACATCAGATCGAAACAGCGTACAGCCGTACTGTCCCATTGCCTTCTGGCGGCGCCATCGTCATTGACCACACCGAAGCCTTAGTTTCCGTTGACGTCAACTCCGCGCGCTCCACCCGTGGTGGCGATATTGAAACCACAGCGTTTAACACCAATCTTGAGGCAGCTGAAGAAGTTGCTCGTCAGTTACGTCTACGTGACTTAGGCGGTTTGATCGTGATCGATTTTATCGACATGGAAAACGCTAAAAATCAGCGTGAAGTAGAAACCCGCCTTAAAGATGCACTGCGCTATGACCGCGCACGCGTACAAATGGGTAAAATTTCCCGCTTCGGTCTGATGGAACTCTCCCGTCAGCGCCTGCGTCCATCGTTATCAGAAGGCAGCCATGTTACCTGCCCTCGTTGTAACGGTACTGGTCACATCCGCGACACAGAATCTTCTGCATTGCAGGTCCTGCGCATCATCCAGGAAGAAGCAATGAAAGAAAATTCGGCGGCGATCCACGTCCAAGTACCTGTTGACGTTGCTGCATTCCTGCTCAACGAAAAACGTGGCGAAATTCTGAAAATCGAAACGCGCCATCGTGTAACAGTGATCCTGATTCCAAATACCCATCTGGAAACACCGCATTACAAGCTCGATCGTCTGAAACACGACGATCCACGCTTAGAAGATCACCACGCCAGCTATGCTATGGCAGAGCAAGTAGATACAGATATCGGCTACAGCAAACGTCAGAAAGAAGATGTCAAACCACGTCAAGAAGCGATGGTAAAGAGCATCACTCCAGAGACAGCGCCAATTGTTGAACGTAAAGAAACTCCTGCACCTGTCGCGGTGGCACCAGCACCGTCAAGTGAACCAGGCTTCTTTGCTAAGTTAATGGGTTTCTTCTTCGGTAAGTCAGAAGCAACGACAGCGACAGTGTCAACACCTACCGCAACAGAAGAAAAGGCGGCGGATCGCGATCGCAATGGACGTAACCAACGTAACAACCAGCGTAATCGCAATCGCAATCGTAGCAACCGTGATCGCGATCAAAGCGAAGACCGCCCTGCAACGACAACTGCCGAAAAAGTAGATGTAGCTCCGAAAACGCAGGCTACTGAAACACCGCGCCCAGCAAAAGCACCAAAACAAGCGCGTGAGCCACGTGAGCCTAAAGAGACGCAGGAAGGTCGTCGTGAACGTCAGCAACGTCAACGCGACGAACGCAAAGAAGCCCTGCTGACTGACGCAAAGCCAGAAGAAGCAATTCAGAAGCTCACGGATCCAGTGGCGGTAGATGCAGTTCCCGTTCTAGCACCAGTGCAAAATACTGAGCCAACTCTGGAAGAAAATGCAGAGCAAAGCGAAGAGCGTCGTCGCCGTCGTCGCCGTGGTGGTCGCAACCGCAATCGTCGCGAACGTGAGCCAGGTGAAGTGAATGAGCAAGGCGAATTGGCAATAGAGGCAGGTGAAAACGCTTCTGCTACCACGACGGGCACTGAAGAAGGCATCGGATTCAAATCGAACGAAGTCTCTGAAGTGACGGGTAACTTCAATGCAGCCCCAGTACCACATGAGCATGTTACAACACAAGTACCCGTGTTTGTTCCTGTTGCAGCCATGACCCCTGCACCCGTTATGGTAGCAAGCAACCCAGAGGCAGTGATACCTGCAGTACATGCAGAACCAACAGCAGTAGACGCTACAACGATCACCACCACGACAACATCACCAGTGGAAACAAACGTTATAGCTGCTCTGGAAGTTGCACCTGCGGTGCCTGTAGTTGTGCCTGTCATTACGCCTATTGTTGAGACAATCGCATCAAGCAACCCTGTCACCGCTAGCACTACGGCGATGACAGAGGTCGCAACAGCGCCAGCTGAGACACCGATTGTAATGCCTACTGCAATCGTAGAACCAGTCTCAACACCTGCAGCAAGCAGGGCAGCAAAAAATGGAGCTGCGCCGATGCCACTCGAACAATTAAACGAGATGCTCAGCGCCGCAGGACTGCAATTAGCAAACACTGATCCTGAAAAACTTCGTATTGCACAAGAAAGTGCAAGCAAAGCAACCCAAGTTCAGCGCGTACCACGCGAACGCAAGCCATTGCCACCTGTTTCTACCGAACCATTAGTTCTGATTGAAACTCGCCGCTAAATCTAAGCGCAAATGTAAATAAAAGTTAAACCGGTAAAGCCTTTGCTTTACCGGTTTTTTTATCTCCCGCGAAAAGGTACACGCTACAGACGCCTCACCCCAAATAGATAAAACTTACAGAGTTTCCCACCAACACGAAAATTTTTTTACCCTTATAATCAACAGGCTAAATAGTTCAAACATACATATACGTTATCATTTTACTATCACAACAAACCACTCTTCACCTCCTTCGATAAATCTCCATAGAAAGACGCGATGGCAGGCCTCATTTTCCTTTAGCCCAACCTACTCGCAATTTTTATTATCGTGGTATTGTGCTGAATTAAATCGAATTGATTCCAAGTTGCTCCCATGACGGAAAAATTTATTCCGCTGATTGATGTCCGTCAGCGCCAGACATCTCTCGCTATACCAACAAAACTCAACGCACCACAAGGTAGCCTGACCGATAGCTTGTCTCGGCCCCTACATGATCTGCGAATCTCTGTCATTGATCGCTGTAACTTTCGCTGCGTCTATTGCATGCCGAAAGAAATTTTCGATAAAAACTACCAGTATCTTCCGCACGATTCGTTACTAAGCTTTGAGGAAATTACACGTGTTGCTGGGATTTTTTTAAGCCATGGCGTAAAGAAGATCCGTCTAACAGGTGGCGAGCCCCTCTTGCGTAAAAATATCGAGAGTCTGATCGCGATGCTATCTGACTTACGCACAGTCAACGATTTACCACCTGACCTGACCTTGACCACCAATGGTTCACTGCTATCAAAGAAAGCAACTTTATTAAAGGCGGCAGGACTAAATCGCCTGACAGTATCGCTCGACTCTCTGGATGACGCGATCTTCAAGCGCATGAACGACGTTGATTTTGCAGTATCAGATGTACTGCACGGCATCGACGCCGCGCATGCCGCGGGACTAGGACCAATAAAAATCAACATGGTCGTGAAAGCTGGTGTCAACGACCATGAAGTTGTGACCATGGCGCGCTACTTCAAAGATACGCCGCATATCCTTCGCTTCATCGAGTACATGGATGTCGGCGCATCCAACCACTGGAAGCGAGATGAGGTGGTCACTTCAGATGAAATTATTTCTCGTCTTCAAGAGGCAGGAATGCCACTTGTGGCACTACCCGCCAACTATTCAGGTGAAACTGCCGAGCGCTGGCAACATCAAAATGCGACTGGCGAAATTGGATTCATCTCCAGCGTCAGTAAAGCATTCTGTCAAGACTGTAGCAGAGCAAGATTATCCACCGAAGGAAAACTCTATACCTGCCTCTTCGCCAATACAGGGCATGATCTTCGCGCCCTATTACGAAGCGATCAACAACATTCTGACTTAACGATCGCCAACGTAATCGCTTCTATATGGCAGCGTCGCACTGATCGTTATTCCGAATTACGTACGGTCCACGGAGAAAATAAGACAGTAACCGAAAAGAAAATAGAAATGTCTTATATTGGCGGATAATCCATACCACCCCGCATTCAGTAGAGAGTACGTACCCATTAGCATGATTGAAAAACCCCAAATTACTGGCTTAATACTAGCGGGTGGACGCGGCACGCGAATGGGGCAGGTCAATAAAGGCTTGCAACATTTTCAGGGGCGTCCAATGGCGTTACATGTGCTCGAAAGATTAATGCCGCAGGTCAGCAAGGTAATCATCAATGCGAATCAAGACATACAGGACTATGAAAAGTTTGGCGTCGACGTCTATCCGGATGTCATCGCGGGGTTCGCTGGCCCATTAGCAGGAATAGAAACAGGCCTTATTCAATGCAAAACGCCTTTTTTATTGTCAGTGCCATGTGATTCTCCTTTCCTTCCCATGGATTTAGCAGCGCGTTTATTAGAAAAACTATCAATAAATAATGCCGACGTGGCCATAGCGACAACAATAGAGAACCGACAAGGGGAGAAATTTTTGCAACGACACCCTGTGTTTGCATTGATCCGGACATCAAGCATCAAGGACTTAAGCGTTTTTATTGCGCACGGTGGGCGAAAAGTTGATGGGTGGCTTGAGCAACGCCAGACCGTAGAGGTATTATTCCCTGATAATAGTAACTTTGCGAACCTTAATACTCTGCAAGATTTGCAGCGATTTTCATCTTGATATGAACCAGCGATCCTCATCACCAACTATGCGCTTAGAAGAAATTTCAAGCCAACTACCTGATTACAATCCGAATGCATTATCGGTAGCGATGGCCACTGAAGTAATTAGTCAATTCGTGAGCGTCACGAACGTAAGTGAAACAGTTGACATCAGGAATGCTCTCGGGCGCCATTTAGCTGAAGATATTATTTCTCCAATTAATGTGCCATCGCATGACAATTCAGCAATGGATGGCTACGCGTTCGGCTACCCCCATCCTGCCGAACATCCGAACAATGATTTCCGCATCATAGGCGCCACGTTTGCAGGTCATCCATTTGTCGGTGACATTCAATCGGGTGAATGCGTACGGATAATGACGGGTGCAATGATCCCAATGGGATGCGACACCATCGTTCCACAAGAATTGACTAAAAGTGTCACCGATTCAACCGTCAGCATTCCCTTATCGCACCTTAGAAAAGGAGATAATCTCCGCTGTGCGGGTGAAGATCTGAGCGAGGGGAAAATTGCGCTAGCTCAAGGAAAGATGTTGCGCCCCGCAGATCTTGGCCTACTAGCATCACTGGGAATTAGCAAGGTTTTGGTACGACGGCGGTTACGTGTCGCCTATTTTTCAACGGGTGATGAATTACGAGGTCTTGACGAAACGCTGGACGCAGGATGCATCTACGACAGCAACAATTACACCCTACAAGCAATGCTGACAAGATTAGGTTGTGACGCTGTCGACATGGGTATTATCAAAGATGATCCAGCCATTTTAGAAGCTAGTTTCCGCCAAGCCTGCGAATCTGCTGATATCGTCATCACCTCCGGTGGCGTATCAGTTGGTATGGCGGACTATACAAAGCAAGTGATGGCGCACCTAGGGGACGTGGCATTTTGGTCGATAGATATGCGCCCCGGAAAACCGATGGCGTTTGGAAAAATCTTTTCTGATGACCATAGTGCATATTTATTTGGACTTCCAGGAAATCCCGTTGCGGTCATGGTGACATTTTATTTTTTTGTCAGACCAGCGATACTCCGGATGATGGGCGCAGTCAATACGCAGCCACTCATGATTCCAGCGATCAGTAAATACACAATCAAAAAACGCCCAGGACGTACAGAGTTCCAGCGTGGAATAGCGAGTTTAAACGAAGGTGGCGAATTGGAAGTTGTCTTAACTGGGGCGCAAGGATCAGGAATGTTACGGTCGATGGCCGAAGCGAATTGCATCATTGTCCTTCCTCATGAGCAGCAACACATCAACGCAGGAAATAAAGTGATGCTGGTATTATTTGAAGGTTTGATATAAGTTCTTACATTGCAAAAATGAATGAAACAGCTTCATTTAGCGCTATGTTGAAGGGCAAATGATGATGGATTGAAACATTCGCTACTAAATGCAACAAGAAATACACAGATAAATACAGCAATACACATGCCAAGGGCAGTACAATTCGTTTTTTAGTTATGGAGATTAGATTGAAAGCTTCAACGTGGTTATTGGGTGCATTCGCATCCCTCGCATTTCTGAGCGGCTGCGGCGGTTCGGGTTCATCTTCTTCTACTTTGGCGACTGTCAGTAGTGTCAGTATCTCTCCAACACTCAATACGTCACCAACAGTCTTGGGATACCGTAAAACTATCACTATGACGGTGAATGGTCAGAATCTGCAGCAAGGCATCACAATTAACAACCCGGGTTGTAGCAACCTGACAGAAGTCTCTGGCGGAAGTAATACGCAAAGAACATATACGTGCAAAATTATCCGTGTCGGGCCATTTAATATGACCGTTACTGACGCTAACAACAATCGGGTCTATTATGCCGCACTCAGCGTCTCCCTCGCCGCCAGACCACAGGTCACGCTCGCGACAACTCTGGGCAACCTCGTTGTCGAGCTCAATCCTGGCGTAGCACCGATTTCTGTCGATAACTTTTTGGATTATGTAGAAACCAATTTCTACAACAACACTTTATTCCATCGTGTCGATAGAAACGTTGCACAAGCAGGTGGTTATAGCGCCACCCTCACTGCACTGACCCCAACATATTCTGCAATTTTACTTGAGACCACCACAACAACCGGACTGAGCAATACATACGGCACGATAGGCATGGCAAGCACAAGCACACTCAATTCGGCCACGTCCCAGTTCTATTTCAACCTTGTTGACAATAGCACCGACTTTAACGCCAATACCACCACGGGTGCGACAGGCTATGCTGTATTTGGTACGATTGTTGGTGGTTTTGATGTTCTCACAAAAATCGGCAGCGCCCAGACTTCTGCGCAAAGCAACTTACCAACAGTGCCAGTAACTCCAATTATCATCAATACCGCTATCAGAACTCAGTAAGCGGTAGTCAGCAGTCGAAAAAAATCAAACCGCCAGGTAAAAAATACCTGGCGGTTTTGCATTTTCAAATCAAGAATACGGTTTATATTCAACGAACCAAGCACACTACATTTATTCGTCAAGATCATTTTCACCAGACGCCGCCACACCGCCTAACAAGGATTTAGCCGCATCCACAGGCAAGGCCTCCACATCCTTGAGTTTGCGGGTCATCTGACGGGTACGGACTTCGGCTTGATCAATATTTTTGGCTGCGCGTTCCAGGGCTACCTTGGTCGCAGCTAGCACATCACCAAACTTTCCGAATTCAGTTTTGACTGCTCCCAACACTTGCCAGACTTCAGAGGAGCGTTTTTCCAGCACCAAGGTTCGGAAGCCCATTTGCAAGCTATTAAGTAACGCAGATAAGGTAGACGGACCAGCAATCGACACGCGGCAAGTCCGTTGTAACTCGTCCGCCAAACCGGGACGGCGCATCACTTCGGCGTACAACCCTTCTGTTGGCAAAAATAGAATTGCAAAATCAGTCGTCAATGGCGGTGAGAGATATTTTTCTGAGATCGTTTTTGCTTCACTTCGAATTGCCCTCTCCAACTCTTTCCCGTAAGTAGCGACCCCTTCTGCATCCGCACGGTCTGCGGCATCCAAAAGTCGTTCGTACTGCTCTTTCGGAAACTTCGCGTCAATTGGCATCCATACCGGCGTCGTACCATCGTCCTTGCCCGGTAATTTAATCGCAAATTCGACCCGTTCACCAGTACCAGGAATCGTTTCCACATTTTTAGCATATTGATCGGGTGTCAGCATTTGTTCCAACACCATTTCCAACTGCACCTCACCCCAAGTTCCGCGGGTTTTAACGTTGGTCAGGACACGTTTCAAATCCCCTACCCCAATCGCCAGTTGCTGCATCTCACCCAGTCCCTGATGCACTTTCTCAAGACGATCAGAAACCAATTTAAACGACTCGCCCAGACGATGCTCTAAAGTCGCATGCAATTTCTCATCGACCGTTTTACGCATCTCTTCTAGCTTGCTAGCATTTTCAGCTTGGAGTTGTTGAATTTTCTGTTCTAATGTCGCCCTGATTTCACCCATGCGTTGCGCATTCGATTCCGTAAGGCTAACTAAGGTCTGATTAAGCGTATCTGCAAAGAGTTTGAGGCTATTCCCCTGCTCTTCACGCGCATTCTGACTTTGCTGGATTAATGCCAAGCGCATTTGCTCAAGTTGCTGCGCATTGCTCTCACTAAGCTTCGTCAATTGCTGGGAAAAACTATCAATCTGCCCTTTTTGTAACGTAGCGACACTCGTTAACTGACTAGCCAAGCCTTGTTGCAAACGCGAAAAATTAGTGCCCAACTCTTGCCGTGTCGCTAACGCAGTCGATTGCACTTGCTCTCGCAATGAACGTTCAGTGCGCTCATCACTCAACATTTGTTGTTGCTGTGAAGTTTGCAGAAAATGTTGTAACGCCTGCACATCAATACCCTGCTGACCTTTATTGGCGTTCATTGAACGCATCAATAGGATCAGGTTCAACACCACTAACATCAACAAAACAGCCAACAATACAATTTCAAATGTCGTCATGAATCAAAAAAAGAAAAAAAGAAACAGTTAAACACACCAAAACAAGAACAGCCTAACCAGGTGTATTGCGCATCCAGTCGGCGGTCTGGTAAAAGGATTGCATCAGGTGTTGCTGCAAGCTCTCTTCGATACCAACATCTTGCATCGCCCAAGCCATGCAACGCAGCCATTGATCACGCTCGGCGCTTGCAATGGCGAACGGCAAATGCCGCGCGCGCAACCGTGGATGCCCAAACTGACTGATGTACAGATCTGGCCCACCCATCCACCCAGATAAAAACCAAAATAACTTATCACGTGAGCCCTCTGTCGGGGTTGGATGCATTGCGCGGATGCCAGCAAATTCTGGCTCAAGCTCCATGAGGTCATAAAACCGGTCGACCATGTGACGCAGATTATTTGCACCACCGATCAGCGCGTATAAATTCGATTTTTCTTCTTCAGCATCTGTTGAAGACGTATTTGGCTGATTTAACTCTTGACTCATTACTTCCCACCATAAAATACCTGATTCATCTCACGATCAGGTGAATAACAAACAATCCAGAAGCCACTCATCAAGCCGCTAACACAGGCCTGTTTTGATTTAGCCATAATTGCACCGACGGACGCTGAAACTGCTCTCTGGCATAATCAGCCAAACGTTGCGGCACTTCGTCACCATGCATCACCAAGCGATTGAGCATCAATGCCAGATCTGTATCGGCAATACTCCACTCACCAAACAAATGATGCTCACCAACCGGTAATAAAGTCTCTACCACCTCATACAGATGCCGTGCCGCTGCCAACGCCTCCGAAGATAACGGAGCAAAGCGCTGACCATAAAAAAGCACCTGTGTATTGCGCTCCACACGGATCGGCATTAAATCACTGCGCAACCAAGCTTGCACCTGACGTGCTCTAGCGCGCCACTGGAGGTCTTTCGGATAAAGACTCACCTCTGGAAATGTCTCATCCAGATATTCAACGATCGCGGAAGACTCGGACAAACTAAACCCGACATGCACCAGCGTCGGCACCCGTTGCGTTAATGATTTACGTACAAAATCTTGCTCTTGGATTTTCTTGGCAGCCAGATTGATCATCTTGAGTTCGAATGGTAATTTTTTTTCATGCAATGCGACAAATACGGACATTGCGTAGGGACTACAACATTGATCATCAACGTATAAAGTAAGCTTCTGTTCTAATTTCTGGGACATAAAGATCCTTACGATGTTTTAGGTTAAATAAGCTTAAATAAAAATTAAATCCATTGGCGCGATGCGTCAACTATCACGCAAACTCAATAAAGGAGGCTGATTAAGAATATTGCGCAAACCAACCCAGCCACCGAATAACGCGCATACAGCACCAATAGCAATGCCTGCTACCCACACCAGCGGTGAAAAAGTCCATTCAAAATTAAAACTAAAACGCGCCAATGCCCAACCCACCGCCGTTGCACCACTTGCTGCCAGCAAACCTGCAACGCTGCCGATCAATAAAAATTCTATCCACTGGGAATAAGATAACTGTTTTCGCGTCGCCCCTAATGCACGTAATAGCGCGGCCTCTTTCTGCCGCACATCTTGCGATCCCGCCAATGCGGCGTACAAAACCAATACACCAGAGGCTAGCGTAAATAAAAATAAAAATTCGACGGCTGTGATGACCTGATCTAACACGGTCTGTAATTGTTTGATAATGGCACCGACATCCACCACGGTCAGGTTTGGAAAATCCAACGTCAACTGATTGACAAAACGCTGATCATTCACAGGTAAGCGAAAGGCCGTGATCCAGGTCGCTGGCAGATCGACGATCGCCTTTGGATTGAGGACCACAAAAAAATTGACCCGCATTGAGCCCCAATCTAGCTTACGTAAACTGGTCACTCTAGCGACGACCTGCTGACCAGCGACATCAAAGGTCAGCTTATCACCAAGCTTCAACTTTAGCGTTTTCGCAATACCCACTTCAACTGATGCCTCTGGTTCGATAGCGCGTCGGTCATCAAACCACTGTCCTGCGGTGATTTTATTGAGCGTCGGAATATCGTTCATGGCAGATAAATTAAACTCACGATCAACCATGCGCTTCGCCTGATCTTCTTCGTAGCTATCCGGTGTGACAGAGTGTGCATTCACAGCAATCAACCGACCGCGTATCATTGGATACATCCGAGGGTGCTCAAATTGCGCGAGCCTTGCTGTAATCTCTTCAATCTGATCAGGTTGGATATTAATCACAAATTGATTCGGCGCATCTGCAGGTGTTGATTGTTTCCAAGCGCTAATCAGATCTCCACGCACTACCGTCAGCAATAACAACGCCATCAATCCCAGCGCCAATGCAACGATCTGGATCACGGTTGCACCAGGACGTCGTTGTAACGCAGTAATCGCAAATCGCCAAGCGGTCACTTGTGAGAAATTGCGCATCTGCTTCAATGAGGCGACGCCTAACCAGGCAATCAAAGCGAAAACAGCAATCCCGACCAAGAAACTCCCCGCGGTGATCAGTCCTAATTTGACATCGCCAGTCTGCCACAGCAACAATCCAACAAACATCACCAGACCTAACACATAGGTTGCAATGGTCGTTGCCTGCGGTGGGTCTTGCTCCCGCCGCATAACACGGTTGTGCGGTACGTTTCTCAACTGCAAAACAGGTGGCAAGGCAAAACCGACCAACAGCAACAAGCCCGTGGCGACCCCATGTACCGCTGGCATCCAACTAGCGGCAGGCAGATCTTTCGCCAACAGGCTACCTAACCATTCTAACAATACGTAATGCGATGCATAACCAAGTACGACACCGGCAGTACTGCCAAGTAGACCGAGAATAAAAAACTCAACCAGATACATCATAGTAACCTGATTCTGCGTCAAGCCAAGGCAGCGCAACATGGCGCAGGCATCCAAATGTCTTAACATAAAACGACGTGCCGCCATGGCGATAGCAACGGCAGCTAACAGCGCGGATAATAGGCTGACCAGTGACAAAAACTGCTCTGATCGGTCTAAGGTAGCCCGCATCTCAGGGCGACCAGATTCCAGTGATTCAAGCCTCACCCCTTTGAGCTTATTTTGCTCGATCTGCGCCTGGAGTTGATTCTGAAACGAAGCGACTGCTTTCACAGGTCCCGCCATGAGTAAGCGGTAGGTCACACGCGACCCATTCTGTATGAGATTCGTCGCCGACAAATCTGAGGCAGCAATCATCGCACGTGGAGCAAAATTCATGAAGCCCGCGCCGCGGTCAGGCTCATCAGCAATCGTATGGGTAAAAATAAACGAAAGATCGCCTAAGCGTACTTGATCACCAAGCTTTAAGTTCAAAGCGACCTGTAGGGCGGGATCAATCCAGACTGTACCAGGAGCTGGTATATCGTTAGCCTCAACTTCACGATTAGCAGTCTCACCACTTCCGCTCACGCTCTGATTCAATTTCAATTTACCGCGCAGCGGATAATGTGGGCTCACTGCTTTGAGTGAGACTAACTTTGCTAAACCATGATCGCCTTCACCAGCAAGCCCCATACTGGAAAAAACAACGGTATCGGCAATCTGCAAACCACGTTTCTGTGCTTCTGAGCGCCACTCTGGGTTAATCGGCTGATCTGCGCTAACAAGCAGATCAGCCCCCAGCAACTGATGGGCATCCCTTTGCAAGCCACTACGCAGCCGATCAGCAAAAAAACCTACCGATGACAGTGATGCCACAGCAATCATGAGCGCCACCAGCAAAAACCGTAATTCTCCGGCACGCCAATCACGCATCATCATGCGCCAAGATAGTCGAAACATTATTGCCTTTCGTCCCAGAGTAACGAGGTCTCTGAGTCAGTGAACATTCGCTGCACTAACATCAAAACGCTTGCTTTAACCTCTTTAGCTAGACGCTCAACGCTGCAGAAAAATCTGCCAACAAATCCTGCGTATCTTCGATACCAACCGAAATCCGGATTAACGAATCTGCAATGCCCATCTCAGCGCGCTGCGTAGGACCCATTTCAAAGAAAATCGTATGCGCAACAGGAATAACTAATGTACGCGTATCACCGAGGTGGGTCGCATTAATAGCCAATTTGAGGCGATTCAAATAATCAAAACAATCAATTTCGGGGGCCAATTCGATACTCAGCAATGCGCCGTAAGCACGGAATAACTCTGTTGCAAGCGCGTGCTGGGGATGGGAAGCTAAGCCTGGGTAATAAACAGCAGCAACACGAGGATCTGCTTCCAGCATCGTGGCCAATGCCATTGCATTCGCACATTCCCGCTCCATGCGTAACGCAATGGTTTCAGCCCCGACTGCAATCTGATGCGCAGCATCAGGAGATAACGTCGCACCGAAATCGCGCAAACCCTTAGCTCGGACTTGTGACATCCCCTGTTGCGCGGGTGCCTGTTTGCGGAAATTATCGGCAATATTCGGAAACTTACTCCAGTCAAACAACCCTGTATCTGTCAAAGCCCCACCCAATACATTGCCATGCCCTGCGATCGATTTGGTTAAGGAATTCACCACCAAGCCTGCGTGTACTGCTTTTGGACGGAATAAAAACGGTGAGGTCATGGTGTTATCCACCACAAACAAGATCCCACGCGCCAGACACAACTCGCCAATACGTTTCAAATCTGCAATTTGCGTACGCGGGTTTGCAATCGTTTCAACGAAGACGACGCGTGTCTCCGGCGTCAAGACGGCTTCGACGTGCGCAACATCGGTCGCATCCACCAGACTCAAACTAATACCCTGCGCTTTGGTCGTTTGCCACAGGCTATTTGTATTGCCAAATAGAAATTTAGAGGAAACGACATGATCACCATGACGTAATAACGCCTGAAATACAGCACCAATAGCCGCCATCCCCGTTGCAAACGTGATGGTTGATGCACCATCTTCCATTTTAGTGACTTTATCTTCGAGAGCAGAAACGGTCGGGTTACCCTGACGGCCGTAGCGGTAGCCGGATTGCTTACCCTGAAACACTTGTGCCAGATCACGTGCATCTTTATAACCAAATAACACAGAATTATGGATTGGCTTGTGCACAGAACCATGCTCAATGTCTTTTTGGCGGTCACTATGCAAGATAGTCGTGGTAAAGCCGTAGGAAGTTTTATCGTTCATCGTTCAATCGCTGGAATGGAATTATCAGAAAGCTGCGTTGCAAGTGCATAAGTGTAACGCAGAAGCAGCAATTGCAATGCAATCGAGCCAAGTGAACCGAAATAACAGGAGGCCAGAGAAACTCAACGCACCGTTTCAGCGTCGAATGCCAGCATTGCTTTTTGATAGCCATAACGCCATTGTAGATGGATCATTTCCACAAAATCCTCATGACGCTCGGGTATTTTTAACGCAAGACGGTTTCGCAACCAGAATAATTGCTTGCCAATCTGATGTTTAACCAGCGCTTTTTCCATATCGGCAGTATCTACCCAGTAATCTGCCTGTTGTTGAAAGACTTTATGCAAACGCTGGTTGCCATGGATTCCAAGCACAAGCCGTAAGGCGGGTAAATCAATGAATTTATTGTACAAACCCTTCCGCTCCATAATCACTTCACGCCCTAACTTTCTGGCGATTTCGATCGGGAATAAATCTAACACACCACCTAGATAATGGTGATTGCCAATCTGATGGCAACGGAAGTAATACATATCAGCAATAGACGCACGCACTGCATCAGCAACAGGCGTCTGTGTCTCAAAAATCAACTCTTTTGCCACTGCGCTGTGCGACCATTCGCTACCAGCGAGAGGTGATGTCATACCATCAAGCAATCCGGCGACACGTTGATTTGCAAAAATCGTTTCCGCATACAACTTACGACCCGCACGCAATTGCCCCACGTCGGAAGATGAAAACAATAAGCGCCCTGCCACAATCGCTAAATCAGGCGCACCTTTATAAAAAGTGTTTTCGGGCAAAGGCAGGACAGCTGGAATGTCAAACAAGTAATCTTTAAAAAGATCTGGAATACGTTTTACATCATTTGCAAACAAGGCGCGTCGCGCAACATCACCAATGGCCTTAAATAAACTTTTTTCGGGATTCGCTTCCAAACCACGCCAAAACGTATGCATTGGTGGTGAAGTCAGCCAAGCTAGTCGCTGCGCATTATCAGGCAAATGATGAATGATCGTCCCAGCGATAGATGCCCCACAACTCGCAAGAATCACGTCCGGTGTCCGGCCCCGCTCCTGACAAGCCGCATAAATACCGAGGTAATAACCAAAACGGAACCCTCCACCCGCCATGACTAGACAGCGCTGATAGTGCTGCTCGGATTGTGAACCGGTAGAAATGAGACCAACGCTGCTAGATTGACTACTGCGCTCTACTGACAAATCCTATCCTTTTTTTATTGGTTAAACGAAATAAACTCTCAAACCAGCACCACAAAACAAGAAGAACACCAGCATCTCTCAGCGATTTGCTGTGGTCGGGATTGCAGAAGGTTCAACAACGATACAAAACAACTATTTTAATAAAAAATCTTCAATCAACTGGGCTAACAGCATAGGCTGGTCGTGGTGCAACATGTGCCCAGCGTCTGCAATCATTTCTTTCTGCAGATGAGGGATATGCGCCAATCGACGATCAATTTCCTTTTGCGCTTGGTCTTTTGCGCCCATCCAATGCCAGACATTGGTGTCGTCGGCCTGCATCCACAATACAGGCGCCGTAATTTGCTGCCAGCACGCCATCACTTCTTCGACATGAAAAAGCAAAGGACTAGTTTGTTTGTGCGCAGGATCACCAAGGATCTCCCAACGTCCTTGCGCATTTTCTTTAGCCCAAAAGCTAGATAAAAAAGCGGCACGCTCGTGCGATAAGCGCGGATTCGTTTTTTGCAACCGTGCAGCCACTTCCGCTTGTGATCCGTACGTGCGCAAAGCAGGCTTCTGCCGTAGCTCATCGAGCCATTGGCGATAGCGTCCCGGGGCCTGTTCTGGAGAGGTTGTCGGCATTCCAAACCCTTCCAGATTAACCAGTCGCCTTACTCGTTCTGGCCTAGTGCCTGCGTAGAGACCAACAACATTGGCCCCCATGCTATGCCCGAGCAAATTAATAGGTCCTTGTGGTGCGTAATGATCGAGCAACGCATCCAGATCCCCCAGATAATCAGGAAACCAATAGGTGTCCGTACCTGGTGTTTCCGTGAGACCAAAACCACGCAAATCTGGAGCAATCACATGCCAATCGTGTTGCAGATGATCGACGACAAATTGAAATGAGGCCGACACATCCATCCAACCATGCAACATAACGATCAATGGTGCGCCCTCTTTTCCCCAATGGCGCACGTGATACTGCAGACCACGAATAGTAACAAATTCTGAACGGGATTCAGAAGTAACAAGTGAATGAGATGATGTCATGGCAAATAAGAATTTCTTCAGAAAATGACTGAGCGCTCTACGAGAATAGGCCAATATGCAGTAGCATATGATGATCGCAATGGTCACATCAAGGATATGTCCGAACAGCCAACAATACCGCACCCCGCGATGACCAACAATAATAACAATAGAACGACCGTTCGATAATTATAACGGAGACCGGATGAAACTGCAGGAATTAACCTCAAGCCAAGTAGCAAACAACCAGTACCACGCTTTGTTTAATGATTTTCAATGGGATGTACCAGAACGCTTCAATATCGCTGATGTTTGTTGCCGGCGCTGGTCTCACGAACAAAAGCAGATCGCCATTTTTTATGAAGACAGTACAGGAAATTGTCGCAAACTGACTTACCGCCATCTATATCAGCAAGCGAATCAGCTTTCTAACCTATTGCGCCAACAGGGCGTACAACGCGGTGACGTGGTCGCCTGCATCATGCCGCAACGACCAGAAATGGCCGTAACGATGATGGCTTGCCTCCAAATGGGTGCCATCGTCATGCCTTTATCGCACCTGTTTGGTCCAGAAGCGTTGGAATATCGTCTACGACATAGTGATGCCACAACGCTGATCCTTGATCAAACCGGCGTTGATGCCTACATGCAAATTGCCCAACATTGTTCGCAGTTAAAAACAATCATTGGAGTTGATTGCCAGCAAGTACCAAAGAATTTTGCAGCACTAGAATGGGAAACCTATGTCGGCGAGATGCCGAAAAAATTCGAGTCAGAAAAAACCAGAGCGACAGACCCAGCTATTTTAATTTATACGAGCGGCACCACCGGTGATCCCAAGGGTGCATTAATTCCTCACTCTGCAATACTCGGCAATTTGCCAGGATTTGTGGCATCGCAAAACTGGTTTCCGCAAGCAAAAGATGTGTTCTGGTCACCGGCAGATTGGGCCTGGACTGGTGGCCTGATGGATGCATTACTTCCTACGCTGTATTTCGGAAAACCAATTGTGGCCTATCAAGGACGTTTCACCGCTGAAAAAGCCTTTTACCTCTTACAAAAATACAAAATCACGAACACATTTCTCTTTCCGACAGCCCTGAAAATGATGATGAAAGCCTGTCCGAAACCACGCCAGAGTTATAAACTCAAATTACGCGCCATCATGAGTGCTGGCGAATCTGTCGGGGATACCGTCTTCAACTGGTGCAAAGATGCATTACGTGTCACACCAAATGAAATGTTCGGACAGACGGAAATGAACTATATCGTTGGCAATAGTTATCAACGTTGGCCAGCAAAGCCCGGCAGTATGGGGCGTCCCTACCCCGGTCATCGTGTCGCCGTCATCAATGACGCTGGCGTGGAAGTCGCTCCCGGGAAAGTCGGTGAGGTCGCAGTCAACCGCAACGATATCCACGGCCACCCAGACCCAGTTTTTTTTCTGGGCTACTGGAAAAATGATGCAGCAACGCGGAATAAATACAGCGGTGAATGGTGTCGCACGGGTGACCTCGCCATTGTGGATACGGATGGTTACCTGTGGTACCAAGGTCGCGCTGACGACATGTTCAAAGCTGCAGGCTATAGGATAGGACCATCAGAAATTGAAAACTGCCTCATTCAACATCCCGCTGTTGCCAATGCAGCGGTCGTCCCTAAACCAGATAAAGAGCGTGGGAATCTAGTCAAAGCTTATATCGTCTTGCGTACTGGCATCGAATCTGACGACCAGCTCATCAAGGAATTACAAGCATACGTAAAGGGCAAACTTGCCCCCTATGAGTACCCAAAAGAGATTGAATTCATCGATGCACTCCCTATGACAACAACGGGAAAAATTCAACGACGCGTATTGAAATTACGCGAAATTGAACGCGCAGAGACCACTTCCAGTGAACTAAAACGCAGAACTAAGGAGATATAACTAAGACACTATAGCAGCTCAGGGACGAGTGATCAGGCGGGTTCTGATCGTATTGCCAGCCTGTTCTATCAGCGTATCAATTGCTTTACCGAACGGCGTCACCCGAAAAGCCTCGCCATCGAAACTGCGGTCTTTTCCGACAACCACGTCGCCGGCCGCCGCCCCAGTGAACTTAAATTTGTCAATTAACATCCCCGCACGGGCGTCGTAGATTGAAATTTCAACGTCGATTTCACGGTATTTTTTTTCCCATAAGCCAAACATGCTGGGAACGGTATGGATACCCGCGCCGATGATGTCTCCAGAAATTACGTAACGGGAGTCATAGGTCGCTGCAACTTGCGCCAGCATTTTGGTCGTAGGTGGTGTCAAAACCCAGTCATACGAGAGCAGTTCAGGGGTCATACGAACATAAAATTGCTGATCCCGCTCCAGCCTCCGCGCCAGCTCTCTTGGAAATCCCAAAGCAATGTCATTAATATCAGTCAGTTGTCCCGGATGACTTACCGCAAACCCCGTCATCAAAATGCTCCGGCCAGGATCGCGGGCAGGGATCAGCACCTGTGCGACGCAAACGGTAGAAAGCAATCCCAGAAGCAGAGTCAGAAATAATGTCGTCCAACGCCAGTGAATTAAGCGCATAAGTTACTCCTTGTCAAAATGGAAGATACTTCGATAGCAGGCATAAACAAGCTGGCACAACAATTCTCGACCTCGCTCGTCTCGCACAGGGGACGCTAAACTCAATACAGCAAAAGGAAACCAAAATTCACCAAGAGCATGAACCAACACTTTATCGGCAGCAATTATCATTTCATTAGCAACCGAAAAAGTAAATATATATTACATTTAAAGCATCATTTAAATTAAGATTGAATGCACATCTGACAGTCTTAGTAGGCCATGCCCCTCATCAATCAAATTCAAATCACGCCAGCGCTCCCGAGTCACTCCCATGCAGTGTTGGCATTTGAACTGGAGAATCGTCTCCATTTTGAGCAATGGATTGCAAGTCGCGGCGATCACTTTTACTCAACGCAGGCGGTTCAAAGCAGTCTTGAACAAGCACAATGGTCTGCACATGCACAGCGTGAATATCATTATCTGGCGTGGCTGGGAGATGAAATTATTGGCAGAATTACGCTGCGTGGCATCGAACGAGAACACTATTTCAAGGCATCACTTGGCTACCGATTCAGCGTGAAACATGGAGGCAAAGGGTATGCGACAACGGCTGTGAATGCGGTGCTTGCCTATGCATTTAATGAACTCAAGCTATGGCGTGTTGAAGCCATGATCATCTCAGATAACTTGCCCTCCATTGCGGTGATCAAAAAGTGTGGATTCACCCAATTTGGACATTCTCGATCCGCTGTTCTGCGAAGTGGTGTTTGGAGGGATTTATTGCTGTTCGAAAAGCATGCAGACAGTGCCACTAATGACATCAAACCCAGTTAAAATGCATTCCATACAGGTGTTTTTGTAATTCGTCACATGTTGATGGTACCGCAAATCGAAAGTCTTCATAATGGTGTCAAGCTTAAAAAACAGGACTGAATAAGTCTTCAATCATGATCGTTTTCCAATATGACGGATTCGAACGCTATTAAGAACGAGGAATATCCTATGCGCACCATTCTGACAGCTGCCACATTAGGTTTAACAGTCTACCTGATCAGCAGCTCGGCATTTGCTGATGAACAAACCCGTCATGTGTCAGCTTTTAATAGTATCAACACGCAAAGTGCATGCAAAATCACAATTGAAGTTGGAAAAACCCAATCGATCACACTCAAAGGTGATAGTAAATTCATAGAGAAGTTTTCGACGACGGTCACAGGCAACGAATTGATCATCGCAGAAAAAAACAAAATGAGTCTCAAGTACAGCAGCACCGATGAGATCGTGGTTACCGTTCCCGATTTGAAACGATTGACATTCCAAGGAGCAGGCTCCATCAAAATCAATCATCTCAATACCGATGATTTTGACCTTTCCTACGAAGGTGCCGGTAGCCTGACCGCCAATGGCAAGGTCAGGCACTTAAGAATCCGCTCAGAAGGTGTCGGTTCAATCGACATGAAAGATGTTGCCGCAAATGAGGTTGAAGTAAAGGGCGAAGGCGTTGGCACCATCAACGTTACGGCACTAGATAAACTGAATGCTTCTCTACAAGGGATTGGTAGTCTGACCTATTTTGGGCATCCAAAAACGATCAGTAAAGCAGTACAAGGGATTGGCAGCATTAAAGCGGGCGACTAAACTACACCGCTCATTGAACTCTGATTGTATTATCTGATCAACACACGCAGAACTGCATAAGTACACAACATACTGTGCAAGATAACCGGCCAGTGGCAAGGCTTGAGTGATCTACATCATGAACGATTAAGTAGAGTGCGGCTCTGAAGTACCGGCTTCAGAGCCTTTTTTTATGCAGCTTCGGTGCGATGACTTTCTTGTTGTTGTAACGCATCCAACTCAGCGTCACTGAAACCAGCTTTTTTACGGCCATCCAAATTAAACGGCCCTCTGAGTTTTGGTGCTTGATAGAGTGCCGCCAGATAGGCATATGTTTCTATGGTATCGCGCCCCTGTGCATCGCATAAATTCTTGTACCAATCATTACCAATCGCGACGTGACCGATTTCATCACGATAAATAATCCCCATAATATCAGCCCCGGCCTGATCCCCTGCCTGCGCCAGCTTCGCGGCTAATCCGGGAGTCACATCCAGACCGCGCGCCTCTAACGTGCGCGGCACTAACGCCAATCTGGCAAGTAGGTCATTATTTGTTTTTTCAGCCATTTCCCACAAACTGTTGTGCGCAGGAAACGACCCGTACTGATAACCCATCGTTTGTAAATGCGCTTCCAGCAACTGAAAATGATAAGCCTCTTCTTTTGCCACCTTTAACCAGTCACGGTAAAACTGCTCAGGCATACCTGCGAATCGCCATAAAATATCAGCCGCTAGGTTAATTGCATTCATCTCAATATGCGCGAGGGCATGTACCAGAATGGCGCGCCCTTCGAGCGTGACCATAGAGCGCCGTCCGACTTTACCAGGTGCAATTAAGTCAGGTTTTGCTGGGCGCCCTGGAATTCCAGCGGGCACATCAAACTGATGTTCAGAATTGATTTCGACGTCATCAGAAATTGCACTCAGTATGGCGCATTTGTGATTTGTATCGGTTGCAAGTAAAGCCTGCAACACTGCAGCGCGTAATTCCATTAAAAATCCGTTTTCAAAATACTCATTTTCTGGTTATTTCAACGCAAGCCTCGTTGCGGCGTTAAAATAGCGTCTTCGTGCGGCCAAAAACAGTATGAATTCCTATGTTTATTCTTTATTAACAAGAAATTTCATTCATGTTTTGGATCCAATTATTCTTATTAGCCTCTATTTTACGGAAAAATCATGCCCATCTACCAATTAGGTGACATCGCCCCGGACATCGATCCGTCAGCTTACATTACCGACACGGCTAAAATTATTGGCAAAGTAAAAATAGAAGCGAAAGCCAGTATTTGGTTTGACGCAACACTTCGCGGTGATAACGAACTCATTACCATCAGCGAAAACAGTAATGTTCAGGAAGGCTGTATTTTACACACCGATCCGGGCTTTCCTTTGGTAGTGGGCAAAAATGTCACCATCGGCCACCAGGCGATGCTGCATGGATGCACGATTGGCGAAGGGTCGCTAATTGGCATTCAGGCTGTCATTTTGAATGGTGCAAAAATTGGTAAAAACTGCTTAGTTGGCGCTGGCGCATTGATCACCGAAGGCAAAGAGTTCCCTGACAACTCACTGATCATTGGCTCACCAGCGAAAGCGGTACGTCAACTGACTGAACAAGATGTGCGTGGCATGCACCGCAACACTGATAACTACGCTCTGCGTGGTCAACTATACAAAACTGAACTCAAGCGTATCGATTAAAGATAATGCCGATGCAATGGCATTAAGCGTTGCGTGAGTTCTAACTGCTTTAGAAAACTGTAAAAGATATGACTGACACCTTACAAAAATTCATGTTCGAAAATGCCGGCGTCCGCGGTGAACTGGTTGAACTTGAATCGGCATGGCAACAAATGTTGTCTCACAAAGCCTACCCCAAAGCAGTACAAACAATACTGGGCGAACTGATGGCGGCCTCCGCTCTTCTGTCAGCCAATTTAAAATTTAATGGCACCATGATCATGCAGATTCATGGGGATGGCCCAGTGAAACTGATGGTCGTCGAATGTGATGCCGATCTGCGTCTGCGAGCTACTGCAAAATTAGCTGATGATGCTGTAATAAATGATCACGAAACAATTAAAGAACTCGTCCACGCACACGGTCAGGGGCGGTTTGTGATTACACTCGACCCGAACGATAAAATGCCAGGACAGCAAGCCTATCAAGGAATCGTTCCGTTAGATGGCGACAGTATTGCTACCATCATTGAAAACTACATGCTTCGCTCAGAGCAGCTTGATACAAAACTCTGGTTGGCTGCGGATGACAAAGTTGCCCGTGGCATGTTATTGCAAAAATTACCAGAAATCGGCGGCTCCGGCGTACAAGCGGAAGACGGCGAGGATATGTGGGCGCATGCGGTAATGTTAGGCGACACTCTGAAACAGGAAGAGCTGTTGAGCACAGATATTGAAACACTGATGCGACGCCTGTTCTGGGAACAAACCTTGCGGGTATTCGATCCTTTGCATCCGGTATTCCATTGCAGCTGCACTCGTGAAAAAGTGGGCGATATGCTCAAAATGTTAGGCCAAGCTGAAGTTGATGATGCCATCACTGAAATTGGCCGTCTGGATATCAACTGCGACTTCTGCGGCAAGCACTATGGGTTCGATCAGGTTGACTGCGCTCAGTTATTTGCAGCCAAAACGCTGACTGAAGGAACGATTCCGGCAACGGAAGTGAAACACTAAGACGGTAGAAATACCCATTTTAAAAAAGGCTGACGCTGCGTCAGCCTTTTTTATTTGAGTCGTAACACCTGTTTACGTTCCTCTGTATATGCCCACCACGCCTGAGCTGACTCGCCATCCATGAACCGGGTCACCGATATAAACACATCAATCACACAAGGATCATGACGCACACCCGTGACCTCACATAAACGCTCATACATCTCATAAGGACAACGACCGACAAGTTGATCTGGCGTATGAATGCCGAGCAAGCGCAGATCCTCTGCACCAGCTTTACCGATATTGGGCAAGTCGGTTAATTTATTTAAGTGGAGTCGGTCGACTTTTTCAGGATGCATATTTATTAAAAGTTTGTGATACGTTATTGCAAAGGACATGAAAAAAGCCAATCACCTGCATGGTCATTGGCTTTTTTCATTGACAGCAAGAAATCAGAACGCAGCGATCCCTGTTTGCGCACGTCCCAAGATCAACGCATGAATATCATGCGTGCCTTCGTAGGTGTTTACCACTTCTAAGTTCACCAGATGACGGGCGATGCCGAACTCATCAGAGATACCATTACCACCCAGCATATCGCGCGCCATACGGGCGATGTCCAATGATTTTCCGCAGGAGTTACGCTTCATGATGGAGGTAATTTCTACCGCTGCAGTGCCTTCATCTTTCATACGTCCCAGACGCAGGCAGCCTTGTAACGCCAGCGTAATCTCAGTTTGCATATCTGCCAGTTTTTTCTGTATCAACTGGTTGGCTGCCAGTGGACGTCCAAACTGTTGACGATCCATAGTGTACTGACGAGCGGTATGCCAGCAGAACTCGGCTGCACCGAGTGCACCCCATGCAATACCGTAACGGGCTGAATTGAGGCAGGTAAATGGTCCTTTCAGACCTTCAACGTGCGGCATCAGGTTTTCTTCTGGAACAAAAACTTCGTCCATCACGATTTCACCAGTGATAGATGCGCGCAGACCAACTTTGCCGTGAATTGCCGGTGCAGATAAACCTTTCCAGCCTTTTTCCAGGATAAAGCCACGAATACGGCCATCATCTGTTTTTGCCCAGACAACAAACACATCGGCGATGGGACTATTGGTGATCCACATTTTAGCGCCAGAGAGCGAATAACCACCTGGTACCGTTTTGGCGCGTGTGACCATGCTACCAGGATCAGAACCATGATTCGGCTCCGTCAGACCAAAGCAACCGATCCACTCACCTGTTGCTAATTTAGGCAGGTATTTTTGTTTTTGTGCTTCGCTACCGAACTCATTAATTGGCACCATGACCAGTGAACTCTGGACACTCATCATGGAGCGATAACCGGAATCAATCCGTTCAACTTCACGTGCGACTAGTCCATAGCACACATAGTTCAGGCCAGCACCGCCGTATTGGCTCGGAATCATTGAACCTAACAAGCCAAGTTCACCCATCTCACGGAAGATGGCTGGATCTGTTCTCTCGTGACGGAAAGCTTCCAACACACGTGGTGCGAGTCTTTCTTCACAGTATGTGCGCGCTGCGTCCTGCACCATGCGCTCTTCGTCCGTCAACTGCGACGACAATAACAATGGGTCTTCCCAACTAAATACTGCCTTGGCCATCTAATTCTCCTGATTATTTTTTTATATCAATTTTCTACCTAAATCCTGACAAGATTACACCACTCGTCGTTACTGTGCTTGCTGCTATTTTATGACGCTTCTGACATCAATAAATAATTGCAATTAAAACAAATTTTTATTCATTTTGCATACCAGTAATGGGCTACGACGATAGCGCGGGTCGCTCGCGCTGTCCAGTATATTCCGTCTACACCTATCTGATACCGCTACAATAGTGTCACATTGATGCACAGCATTTTGCATACTATCAGGCACAACACCACTTCATTCTGGGACAATAGCGGTAACTTCAATTTCTACTTTAGCACGATCTTCGATAAGGGCTGAAACCTGCACCGCCGTCATGGTCGGATAGTGTTTGCCAATAATGTCGCGATAGGCGCCACCTATTTCTTTATAGGCAGCGATATATTCTTTTTTATCGGTGATATACCAAGTCATACGTACGATATGTTCTGGCCTGGCGTTGGCTTCTGCCAACACATCGACGATATTTTGCAACGCTTGTCGCACCTGCCCGGCAAAATCATCGGTATGAAACTGCCCTTGCGCGTCCCAGCCTATCATGCCGCTGACGCAGACTGTGCGCCCCGACGCTGCCATGCCATTGGAATAACCACGCGGTCTCACCCACCCTGCTGGCTGAAGTATTTCTATCATAGTTATTCCTCTGTTCTGGTAGCAGCAAACTCTTTGAGTAATTCTCTGCCGATAATCAATTGCTGGACTTCACTGGCTCCTTCATAGATGCGCAGGGCACGTATTTCACGATAAAGGCGCTCAACCGGCACATCGCACACAACGCCAAGTCCACCGAACATCTGCAATGCAGCGTCAATGACCTGCTGCGCACTCTCTGTCGCGGACAGTTTTGCCATGGCCGCTTCTTTAGTGACTTTTCTCCCTTGATCTCGTTGCCATGCGGCACGATAAATCAATAAGGCCGAGCTATCGATCGCTGTTGCCATCTGCGCAAATTTCGCCTGCGTCAACTGAAAATCTGCGAGTGTCTGATTAAACATTTTACGGGTCGTCGCCCGATGCAGTGCCTCATCCAGTGCACGGCGGGCAAATCCCAGCGACGCTGCAGCAACCGATGTCCGGAACACATCCAATGTCGCCATTGCCACCTTAAATCCCTGACCCGATTCACCAATGCGTTGGGATGCAGAGATACGGCAATCAGTGAACTTCAGGCGCGCCAACGGGTGTGGGGCAATCACATTTATCCGCTCTGCGATCTCCAACCCTATAGAGTCCGCATCAACGATAAAAGCGGAGATACCACGCGCCCCCTGCGCCTCACCCGTGCGGGCAAAAACGACATACATATCGGCGATACCACCATTCGAAATCCAGGTTTTCTCGCCGTTCAATACGTAGTGATCGCCATCCAACGTTGCCGCACATTGCATCGAAGCGACATCAGAACCCGCATCTGGCTCTGATAAAGCGAAGGCGGCAATTTTTTTTCCGGATGCGACAGCAGGTAAATACGCTTGCTTTTGCGCGTGCGTACCAAACAGACTAATCGCACCAGACCCCAGTCCTTGCATTGCAAAAGAAAAATCAGCAAGTCCGGAATGGCGGGCCAGTGTTTCACGCAGCAAGCAGATAGCGCGGGTATCGATCACCTCATTGATACCACCATATTCCTGCCCAGCAATCGCGTGCCGTAGCCAGCCGCCTTCACCAAGTTGCGTGACCAGATCGCGGCAAGCCTGATCGACATCATGACCATGCGTGTCTGCAATCTGCACTGCAGCCCACGTGTCGAGTTGCTGTTGCAGGTCACGGTGCCTCTCATCAAAAAATGGCCAATCCAGATAACTACGGTCTACAAGTATTTGCGTCATACTCAATCTCCTTCAAAGACAGGCTTTTGTTTCGCCACAAAGGCATGATAAGCACGATGAAAATCATTGGTCATCATGCAAATCGCTTGCGCCTGTGCTTCAGCCTCGATGGCTTCATCCACACCCATATTCCATTCTTGCTGCAACATTTTTTTTGTCATCGCATGAGCGAAGGTCGGCCCTTCAGCGAGGGTTTTAGCATAATGATGAGCATCAGAAAGCACATCATCCGGCGAACTTAAGCGATTAAAAAATCCCCAGCGTTCTCCCTCTTCACCAGACATAGAGCGTCCGGAATAAAGCAAATCAGAGGCACGTCCCTGACCAATAAGGCGAGGCAGAATAGAACAGGCTCCCATATCGCACCCCGCCAATCCTACACGTGTAAACAAAAAGGCTGTCTTGCAGCGCGCAGTACCAAAACGAATATCCGATGACAACGCCAGAATCGCACCAGCGCCCGCACAGACGCCATCCACGGCTGCGACGATCGGTTGTGGGCAAGCACGCATCGCTTTGACCAGATCGCCCGTCATACGCGTAAAACTTAGCAAACCCGGCATGTCCAATTGGGTCAATGGACCGATAATTTCGTGCACATCGCCGCCTGAACAGAAATTTTCTCCGGCCCCTGAAATCACGATCGCTTTCACATCGTCGGCATACGCCAATGCGCGGAACAAATCACGTAACTCGGCATAAGATTCAAAGGTCAGTGGATTTTTACGCTCCGGACGATTCAGAATGATCGTCGCCACGGCGTCAGCCACTTCAAAATAAAAGTGACGCGCCTCATAGGCTGCAAGATATTGGCGGCCACCAGGTAATTGATGGGTCTGCCCTGGAAGATATTTCATTGTTTATTCCTGTTCTGACTTATTTTTTTGATGTGATCAAATGTGTTTTCACTTGCGACAGTGATGTCGATAAATGAGTTTTATCTTTGGCTGGCATGCCTGCAAACAGCTCGACGATCCATGCCTCGTGGACTGCCGCCATCCGCTTAAACGCAGTGCGTCCTGCTGGCGTCAGCATGACACTATAGGCTCGGCGATCTTTCGGGTCGGGAACGCGTATGACCAGATTTTCTTGTTCTAACTGATCTGTGATGCCCGTGATATTGCCTCCGGTGACCATCATTCGCTTTGACAACTCCCCCATACGCAAGCCCTCAGGATAGCGCTCGAGTTGTGCCATCAGGTCAAAACGCGGCAAGGTAATGCCAAACTCATTTCTTAAGCGCGAACGGATCTCTGCCTCCACCATGACGGTGCACGACAACATGCGCAACCACAAACGAAGAGAATCGTGATGCTCTTCAGTGAGGCGCGTTTCCAGATCCGAGCCAGAATCAAGTTCATTAACATGGAAGTCGGCACTCATTGCATCACCTCACCACCGGCAACAGCAATCGCCTGACCAGTCATTGCACTCGCTTGCATCTGGCATAACCAGGCAACGGTATTGGCCACTTCGTCAGGCTGCACAAGACGTTGCATAGGATTGCCCGCTGCCAGCGCAGAGCGCGCCTGTTCTTCCGAACGTCCAGTCTTGTCCATAATGTTTGTCACCGCGTCTTTCACGATATCTGTTTCGGTATATCCTGGGCAAACGGCGTTGACTGTCACGCCCTTGTTCGCCACTTCTAAAGCTAAAGAACGCGTCAGTCCGACAACGGCATGCTTCGCTGCGCAATAGGCGCTCACGTAAGGGTAACCGACGCGACCAGCCGTGCTCGCCACATTGATAATCCGCCCCCAGCCGTTAACCAACATCGAAGGTAACACCTCCCGTGTACAATGTACTGTGCCCATCAGATTGACATTAAGCATATCTTGCCATTGTTGTGGATCGGTTTTTAAGAACGGGGCTGAACTTGCTTGACCAGCATTATTAACTAAAATATTAACCGATCCAAAACGCGCAGTCGCGACTGCTATTGCATCCCGCACCGACGCAGCATTGGCAACATCCATAATTACATAGGCAACCATGGACGCAGCAGCTTCATCGGTCACTGGAACCATCGCCGAAAGCTGACCCGCAGCCATGCGCAGCACCTCTTCGTTTCGTCCGGCAATCGTTACCCGATAATCTCCCGTCAACAGAGTTTGGGCAATCGCATAACCAATTCCCTTGCCTCCGCCGGTAATGAAAGCGTGTTTTTTTGTTGTAGGCTGCATAGTTATTCCTATCCTTCCAACAACTTGGCAGCGATCTGCTGTGGCGTCAACCCAGAACTTGCGACAGCGATCTGACGTTCGCGTTCTAAATTACGCTCTAACTGGAATTTACCTGCCAAGTATTGCTTAGGCCAACCAATCTCAGTCACACCCAACTTAGCTGCCTCATGCAGCGTCCATGCAGGATCAGCGAGATGCGGCCGTGCCACAGCGCACAAATCAGCACGGCCCGAGGCAATAATACTGTTGGCATGGTCGGCTTCGAAAATAGAACCCACCGCCATCGTGGGAATCTGTGCTTCATTGCGGATACGATCAGAAAACGGTGTCTGGAACATCCGTCCAAATATAGGCTTCTCCGCTTTACTGACCTGCCCTGATGAACAATCAATCAGGTCTGCACCCGCCGCTTTGAATAACTTGGCAATTTCAACAGCGTCATCTGGCGTGATACCACCCTCTACCCAATCATGCGCCGAGATACGGACGGAAATTGGCTTACTCTCCGGCCACACGGCACGGATCGCCGAAAAGACTTCCAAAGGAAAGCGGCAACGGTTTTCTAATGTGCCGCCATATTCATCCTGACGTTGATTCGTCAATGGAGAAATAAAACTCGACAACAAATAGCCATGCGCACAATGCAATTCCAGCCAATCAAATCCAGCATGGGAAGTCGCTTTAGTTGCTTTCACAAAATCATTAATAACACGATCCATATCAGCACGAGTCGCTGCGCGAGCGAGTTGTGAAACACTTGGCAAATACTGCTGTTCTGAAGCGGAGATCAGTGGCCAGTTATCGCTATTCAATGGATGATCGATGCCTTCCCACCCAACTTTTGTCGACCCCTTTGCACCAGCATGTCCCAGTTGCATCGCAATCTTCGCGTCTGTATTGGAATGAACAAAATCAACAATCCGTTTCCAGGCGATGGTTTGTTCTTCCGTGTACAAGCCCGGACACGCAGGCGTGATGCGCGCGTCTGCGGATACACAAGTCATCTCAGCAAAAACCAACCCAGCCCCCCCCATCGCACGACTACCGAGATGCACCAGATGATAATCACCAGCAACACCATCGACCGCTGAATATTGCGCCATTGGCGACACAACGATACGGTTTTTAAGAACGACATCACGCAATTTATACGGTGTCAGCATGGGTGGAATGGTCTGCGCAGCAGGCGGTATCGGCAAGCCAGCTTTGCTAAATGCTTGTTCAGCAATCCATCGTTCAAAACTACGTACATAGCTGGCATCTCTGACCCGCAGATTTTCATGCGACAAACGCTGACTTCGCGTAAGCATCGAATACGCAAATTGGGGTGCTTCTAATGCGGTATAGCGCGCGACATTTTCAAACCACTCCATCGAATTACGCGCCGCACTTTGAATCTTCAAGACTTCTATTGATCGTCGTAGCTGATAATGCGCCAGCACCGCTGCCATTCCTTCGTGCCCCAACTGCGCAAAACTGTTCGTTAACTCGATGGCGTCTTCGAGTGCCAGTTTGGTACCTGAACCGATCGAAAAATGCGCGGTATGTGCTGCATCGCCCATCAATACTACAGGAACTTGCTTATCAACAATCGTGTTCCAATGAACCCAATTTTTGCAAATGATACGCGGGAACTTAATCCAGTTTACTGAACCGCGTAAATGCGCTGCATTGGCCATCAATGCGTTGCCGTCCAAGTATTTAGCAAAAATACGTTCGCAAAACTGGATGGCTTCTTCTTGCGACATTTTGTCGATGCCGGCTTTCAGCCAGACTTCTTCTGGTGTCTCAACAATAAATGTCGCGGTATCACCATCGTACTGGTAAGCATGTGCCTGAAACCAGCCAAACTCGGTTTCTTCAAAAGCAAACGTAAACGCTGAGAAGAGTTTTTTCGTTCCGAGCCAAACAAAGCGGCATTTGCGCGTATCTACATCAGGTTGATACGTTGCTTCGTAGCGTGTTCTGACGCGGCTATTTAAGCCATCGGAGGCAATCACTAGGTCAGCATTGTATTGCGCCGCCAAGGTCTGATCGTCAATCACATCTGTTTCAAATACCAGTTTAACGCCCAAGGATTCGCAACGTTCTTGCAGAATATTCAGAAGACGTTTTCTGCCGATGCCACAAAATCCATGTCCGCCCGATGTAACAACCTGCCCTTTAAAATGGGTATCAATATCATCCCAATGGTTAAATGCCTGCAAGATGGAACGTGCTGTTTCTTCATCGGCTTTGACCAGATTTCCTAGCGTCTGATCAGAAAACACCACACCCCAACCAAAGGTATCGTAAGGGCGATTTCTTTCTACCACGGTAATCTGATGTGCCGGATTCTGCTTCTTCATCAACAACGCAAAATACAATCCGGCTGGGCCACCGCCGATGCAAAGAATATTCATATCTTGTCCCAAAAATGAGTTTCAATGATGTACAAGGACCTCGGCAATGAGATCAGACATCGTAATAACAACTAAGTCGTCCGTAATTTAAAACGTTGCAATTTCCCTGTCTCAGTTCTTGGCAAACTTGTCCTGAATTCGATCTCACGAGGGTATTTGTAAGGGGCAATCGATTTTTTGACAAAATCCTGAATTTCCTTAACGAGCGTATCATCCGCATTCACCTCTGGACGTACGACGATAAAAGCCTTAACGATCTGGCCGCGCTCCTCATCAGCAAGACCAACGACTGCGCATTCAGCAGCAGCAGGATGCAACAAAATAGCCTCTTCAACTTCAGGACCGGCAATGTTATAACCCGCTGAAATAATCATGTCATCAGTACGTGCGCAGTACCAGAAATAACCATCCGTATCCATCAAGTAGGCATCTCCAGTCAGATTCCAGCCATTCAATACATATTTTTTTTGGCGTTCGTCGGCCAAGTAACGACAACCCGTCGGCCCTTTTACGGCAAGACGTCCGATACGCCCAGCACCGAGTAAGTTGCCGGCATCGTCCATAATGCATGCCTGATACCCAGGAATAGGTTGACCAGTCGCGCCAGCTCTAACGTACTCGTCAGCGGCGGAAATGAAGATATGCAACATTTCAGTCGCACCGATACCATCAATCATCAACAAACCGGTTGCCTCCCGCCATGCCTCACGGGTGGCGGTAGGCAATGCCTCGCCAGCGGAGACTGTTTTTCGCAAACTGGTGAGATCAAACCGGCTAACCAAGCCAGTCATCTGCCGGTAAAACGTTGGCGCAGTAAAACAAATGGTGGCTTTAAAGTCGGCAATCGCCTTGAGCAGAGATTCAGGGGTCAACTTTTCCAGCAATACTGCCGTACCACCGACACGCAATGGGAATAACAGTAAACCACCCAAGCCAAACGTAAAGGCCAGTGGTGGTGTCCCGATAAATACGTCATTGGGCTCAGACTTGAGTGTCGAGCGCGGGAAACAATCACAAATCGCCATCACGTCACGGTGAAAATGCATCGTTCCTTTGGGCTTACCTGTGGTACCAGAAGTAAACCCAATCAGACATACATCTTCAGCTGACGTATCAAGCGCCGCAAATGCTGTCGACTTAAGGCCCATACGAGACTCAAGAGCGTCTTCCCCCCCATTAAAAAACAAAACATGCTGCAAGGGAAGGTACTGTTGCTGGGTCTGGTCTAATTCGTCCCGCAGGGAAGATGCACACAAGGCGTGCGTTATTTCAGCCTTCTCGCAGATCACGCTTAATTCCTTCACCCTCAACAGGGGCATGGTCGGAACGGCAATACCTCCCGCTTTAATGACCGCCAAAAAACATGCCGCCATCATCGGCGTATTTGCGCCTCTAAGCAGCACCCGGTTTCCGGGCAGCATCGCCAGATCATCAATCAACACATGGGCAATGCGATTCACGGCCTGCAGTAGCTGTGCATACGTCCATGTTTCTGAATAGGTGCGGATCGCCACCTTATCACCAGCACCGTTAAGCACAGCTTTATCCAGAATTTCATGAATACAGTTGAGCCGATCCGGATAATTCAGTTCAGGTAAAGAAAAAATGAGCTCCGGCCATTGCTCACGAGGCGGCAGATTGTCTCGAGCAAACGTGTCCACATGTGCGGACGACGTGCGTACACCTAAAGCCATATTACCTCCTATCACTGAGGGGACGGTTCGAAAAGTCATTATCACGCATTCAATTAAAATATACTTTAAACCTAAACTATTTAAAGGTAAAGTATTTTTTGACATGCATGAATCCTGGCGACGCCATAATTGGATCCAATCAATAGAGGGAATAAAAAGACCGGAGAAGTGAAAAATACGTTTGGCGACCTATCAATCAGTCAACCATTAGATAAAAGAAAATAAAAAACCAAATAGGATACGAGGCGTGAAATGTGTGAACCGGCGACGATACAACAGATGCTTGTACTAGGACATTTTTGGCTGGGCTCCATCAATCTTGCGCAATACGATGTCTCCCTCATCAATTGCTCGCTGCAAATCACTCGTCTCTTGGACAGACATAACATCAACGCCATTCAGAACCTGCTCAATTCCCAGGGCTTGATTACGTCCGGCAGATTTTGCCATGTACAAGGCAAGGTCACTCAAATGCAATGCCCGCTCCCAACCAAGATTCAGCGCGGAAACACCAGGCAATGGCTGCAAGACATAGCCCGCAGAGATTGTCACTGACACGGTATGGTTCGCAAATGTGATCAGTGATTCACCGACAATATTGATCGCCCTATCAACAACGGGCACCACGCGCTGAACCGGAATACCATGAAGAAAAATCAAAAACTCTTCGCCACCCCATCGTATTAACATGTCATTTTCGCGCAAAATACTTTGTAGACGGCGGCCAATCTCAATCAATACCTGATCACCAAATAAGTGCCCAAAATTGTCATTGATTTGTTTGAAGTGATCAATATCAAGCAAAATTAACACGTTGACGAGTCCCGACTCAGTGCTATGTTGCGGCAATTTTGATTGCGATCGCATGAAGTTCTGAAAAGCCCGACGGTTCAACAATCCAGTAAGTGGATCACGCGTAGATTGATCTACCAATGTCACATTTGCATTTTCCAAACGGAGATTATTTTGCCGTGCACGACGATATAGCCAAGCAATCAGTCCACTAACGACCAATACGACAATACAAGCAAGAAAAGCGATAATCCGCTGCAATCCTTTATTCTCGAGCTCAACTTCCTGTACCTTATTTCTTTGCTCCAAGACGTCGATTTGCTTTTGACGCTCACTCAGATTAAACCGAACTTGCAACTCAGAAACCGCCTTATCCCGCTCTTTCTGAAATAGATCTTCACTTACCTTACGTTGCTCTATCATTGCAGCCAGAGCATCTTTATACAAACCTGCTTTTTCATAGGCAGCAGCCAGATCACCCAACGCCGATTCCATATTTGGTGTAGCCTTGGTTTGACGGGAAAAGTTGATCCCTTGTTTAGCCTCTGCAGCTCCCTGAGAAACCAAACCCATATTCATGTGACAGACGCCAATGTTGCCGTAAGCGATTGCGACTATATCAAGCTTACCGTCCTTTTGTGCGATCGCAAGTGATTTCTGGGCATAATCGACGCATGCTGGATATTTACCCTGATTCAACGCCGCATCAGCCATATTATTGAGCGCAAGCATCTGATCATGCCGATCTCCAATACTGCGTGCAATAGTAAATGCCTCGGTATAAGCAGCGTTCGCCGCAGGCCAATTCTCATCATTCGCAAACGCATACCCACGCACGTTGGCGATGTTTGCCATCAACACGCGGGCATTCAACTTCTTCGCTAACGCATCGGCCTTAGCGTTATAGTCGAAAGCCATCTTTTGATCTTTTAAGCGCAAATAGAGGCGACTGATATTATTGAGATTTTTAGCACGTTGCAGTTCAGAAAGTCGAGTTCCATCCTCAACCAATGCCATCGCGCTTAGGTCATGCTCAAGCGCCAATTTGAAATTACCAACATTGGCATACAACTCCCCAGCCAGCGTATTCACTTCGTTGTTAAGGCGTGCTTCAGACACTGTTTTTGATATCACCAGTGCTTGTTCAATGATACCGATCGCCTCAACCAGCATGCCTTGATCTTTGAGCATTGAAGCCTGATATGCCAATCCCATCGCGCTCGCCACGGGATCATGAAATTGCCGGCCATGCAACATCAGACTCTCGTTTAGCACCTTTGCTTGCTGCCCATCACCTCCATCAATATACAAGGGAATCAAAGCAATCAATAATTCACGCCTGTCTACTACTGTCGCATCATCTGGCATTCGCTGAAGTAAGGCCTGCATCTGCTTAGTGGCCTGATCATGCTCAGTCTCAGCCAAATCCTGTAACCGGACAATGTCAAGCGATACCGTTGAAGGTGCCGAATACGCCGAAATACAATGCAGCTCTAAAAAGCTGGCTATCACTGCGTAACGAAGGATCAAAAAATAATGACGGTGGAACGCTTTAAGCATAAATTAGGAATTCAGAGCGACTTGGCACATAGTTAAAAAATACCAACAACACTTATAGTGTCATAGGGCAATATAAAAATGCAATCTCCATATATTAATAATTCCTACAATTTTCTGCCGCGCAACACCAGACGCCCGTTTCGACTCCAGAAACCAACGATATCAATTTGTCGGGAGATGATACAAAAATTGATTGGACGGGGTGACGTAACGCATTAAAAGTCTGCGTTTAACTTAAAGCAGAGCCTTAAAATGTCGAAAACCACGTTAATGAATAGAAAAAGGCAGTGATACGTCACCAGACTAACGTCTATCCAAACGTATCAAATTTGAGACCCACCAAGTTTTGGTCTATACGCAGCGTTGTTGATTAATTGACTTTTATCTGCAGAGAGAAAACGGTAGTGACACTAAAAACAATGCGACGATTAAGTAGGAGGAGAATGCGCTAAGGACAAAGCATACTCGCGTTTGCGTCAGTGTTTCGTACTCGTTTTTTTAGAATTAGCAGCGGGAGCAGGGTCAGCAAACTTTGTCGCTGGAACGGAAGGAGGCATTATTGCGTTTGAGTCGAGAATTTGAACAAAGACTTCGTCTTTTTTTATCATGCCCAATTCAAAACGAGCACGCTCCTCAACAGAATCTGTACCAGACTTAAGATCAGCGACCTCAGATTCAAGCTTGGCGTTACGTTCTTTGAGTTGATTATTGTTAGCTTGCGCCTGTGCTACCTGACGCTGAAACTCCCAGACGCGCAGCCAACCGCCTTTCCCAAGCCAGAGTGGGTATTGAATCAATGCCAGTAAGAGAATAAAACAAACAGCAATCAGGCGCACAGAGACTCACAAAAAACAAAGGTACACAAATAAAAAGGGGAACATCGTTCCCCTTTACTATCTAAAAACGAGTAATTACTTCAGATTATAGAATGCATCACGACCTGGGTAGCTAGCGATTTCGCCCAAATCTTCTTCGATACGCAATAATTGGTTGTATTTTGCCATACGATCAGAACGGGACATAGAGCCCGTTTTGATTTGCAAAGCATTCATACCAACAGCGATATCAGCAATCGTACTATCTTCAGTCTCACCGGAACGATGGGAAATAACTGCAGTGTAACCTGCACGTTTCGCCATTTCAATCGCTGCGAACGTTTCTGTTAATGTACCGATCTGATTGATTTTGATCAGAATCGAATTAGCAATACCCTTTTGGATACCTTCTTTCAGGATTTTGGTGTTAGTCACAAACAAATCATCACCAACCAACTGAACTTTTTTGCCCAGCTTTTCTGTCAGAATTGCCCAACCTTCCCAGTCACCTTCTGCCATCGCATCTTCAATCGAGATGATAGGATATTTATCAACCCAGGTTGCCAGCAGATTAGTGAAATCTGTCGCAGACAACGTCAGACCTTCACCTTCAAGGTGGTATTTGCCATCTTTGTAGAATTCACTTGCTGCGCAATCCAGGCCCAGAGCGATTTGCGTACCTGGCTCATAGCCAGCAGCTTCAATCGCTTGAATGATCATTTTGATCGCTGATTCGTGGTTGTCAACGGAAGGAGCAAAACCACCTTCATCACCAACTGCGGTCGTCAAGCCTTTTTCTTGCAGGATTTTTTTCAATGCATGGAATACTTCAGCACCGTAGCGAATTGCTTCACGGAACGTTGGCGCACCCACTGGAATGATCATGAATTCTTGAATATCCAGATTGTTATCAGCGTGAGCACCACCATTGATGACGTTCATCATTGGTACTGGCAATTGCATTGCGCCAGAACCACCGAAGTAACGGTAAAGCGGCAAGCCAGCTTCTTCTGCAGCCGCTTTAGCCACTGCCATCGACACTGCCAGCATCGCATTTGCACCTAAGCGACCTTTGTTTTCAGTACCATCGAGGTCAATCAGCGTACGATCTAGGAAAGCCTGTTCATTCGCATCCAGACCCATAATCGCTTCAGCGATTTCAGTATTGATATTTTCGCAGGCCTTCAAGACGCCTTTGCCGAGGTAGCGAGATTTGTCGCCATCACGTAATTCGATCGCTTCGCGAGAGCCTGTAGACGCGCCAGAAGGCACAGCAGCGCGTCCCATGACGCCAGATTCCAGCAATACATCACATTCAACTGTTGGGTTACCGCGTGAGTCAATAATTTCACGACCGATAATATCAACGATGGCACTCATTCAATTCTCCTAAACGATCAACAATATAGCAAACAAAGTAAAAAACTGATGCAACTCAATGCTTATTCCATCCAACTGAGTCAACACATAAAAAATTACAACCCAGGTTTGATGCTGCACAATTCAATCAATAACTCAGGCAAATTTCACACTGGCATAGGTGTCAATGTGAACGATACCTGTCAGCCTTAATTAAAACTTGTTTCAAGGAAGCTTGTTTTCTTCACGACGCGGTCAAGATCAACCAACGTAGAAAGCAATTCTTTCATGCGATCTAACGGCACTGCATTAGGGCCATCACACAAGGCCTGAGCTGGATTTGGATGTGTCTCCATGAACAAACCAGAAACACCAACAGCCACCGCCGCACGCGCCAGCACAGGCACGAACTGACGCTCACCACCGGAGGAGGTTCCCTGACCACCAGGCAACTGCACTGAATGCGTCGCATCAAATACAACCGGACAATTGGTTTCACGCATAATCGCCAGCGAACGCATATCTGATACCAGATTGTTATAACCAAAAGAAACACCACGCTCACACGCCATGAAGTTATCTTCGTTCAGACCAGCTGCTTTCGCTGCTGCACGGGCTTTAGCGATGACATTGACCATATCATGCGGGGCAAGGAATTGCCCTTTTTTGATATTCACTGGCTTGCCTGAGCGACCACACGCTTCAATAAAATCCGTCTGACGAGACAAGAATGCAGGTGTTTGCAAGACATCAACGACAGCAGCAACGGGGATAATTTCTTCAATGGAGTGAATGTCCGTCAAGACAGGTACGCCAATTTCCTTTTTAACGTCGGCCAGAATTTCCAGACCTTTTTCCATTCCCAGACCGCGGAATGAATTACCAGAGGAGCGATTAGCTTTATCAAAAGAGGACTTATAAATAAACGGAATACCTAATGCCTGTGTTATTTCTTTCAGATAGCCCGCCGTATCGAGCGCCATCTGACGTGACTCGATAACACATGGGCCAGCGATCAAAAAGAAAGGCTGGTCAAGACCAACATCAAATCCACATAACTTCATGTTATTTATCCTTGTGCCTTTTTGTGGGCAAGTGCTGCTTTAGCAAACGCGATAAACAATGGGTGCCCATCACGCGGCGTCGATTTAAATTCAGGGTGATATTGAACACCGATATAGAAAGGATGAACTTCGCGTGGCAATTCCATGATTTCGCACAAATCTTCGGTCGCTGTACGGGAAGAAACGACCAAACCTGCTGCTTCAACGCGCGTCAGGTAGTGGTTATTTGCCTCATAACGATGACGATGACGTTCTGTCACTACATTGCCGTAAATTTCTGCAGCCAGCGTGCCTGGTTTGATGGCGCAAGTTTGCGCACCCAGACGCATCGTGCCACCGAGATCAGAATTTTCATCACGTTGTTCAACTTTACCGTCTTGATTTTTCCATTCATTGATCAGCGCAACGACTGGCTGTTCAGTTTCAGGATCAAACTCAGTGGAGTTAGCCATTGTCAGGCCTGCCATGTGGCGAGCATATTCAATCAGCGCAACTTGCATACCCAAGCAAATGCCGAGGTAAGGGATTTTATTTTCACGGGCATAACGTGCGGCGAGAATCTTACCTTCGACACCGCGCTTACCGAAACCACCAGGAACCAGAATCGCGTCGTACTTTTCTAAGGCTTTTGTGCCGTTCGCTTCGATTTCTTCAGAATCGACGTATTCAATGTTAACGCGGCTTTCAGTATGGATACCAGCATGGCGCAACGCTTCTGTCAGCGATTTGTACGATTCAGTCAAATCTACGTACTTACCAACCATACCGATGGTCACTTGTTCTTTTGGATTTTCGAGGGCATAAATTAATTTATCCCACATCGTCAGATCAGCTGGTTTTGGTGATAACTGTAATTTTTCACAAACGATCTTATCCAAGCCCTGATCGTGTAACATTTGTGGAATCTTATAGATCGTGTCTGCGTCCCAAACAGAAATAACACCTTCTTCTGGTACGTTAGCAAACAGAGAAATTTTTGCGCGTTCATCATCAGGGATAGGACGATCAGCACGGCACAATAGCGCGTCTGGGAAAATACCGATTTCGCGTAATTTTTGAACGCTATGTTGTGTTGGCTTGGTTTTCAATTCGCCAGCAGCAGCAACATAAGGAACCAGCGTCAAATGCACAAACGCAGCCGCATTGCGACCAGCGCGCAGGCTTAATTGACGTGCAGCCTCTAAAAATGGTAAAGATTCGATATCACCAACCGTACCACCGATCTCAACCAGCGCAACGTCAGCACCAGCTGCGCCACGATGAATGAACTCTTGAATTTCATTGGTGATGTGCGGAATAACTTGAACAGTTTTACCCAGATATTCACCGCGACGCTCCTTGCGGATCACGGATTCATAAATCTGGCCTGTTGTGAAGTTATTCACTTTCTTCATCTTTGCAGTGATGAAGCGCTCATAGTGGCCCAGATCCAGATCAGTCTCAGCACCGTCATCGGTTACGAAAACTTCACCATGCTGGAATGGGCTCATAGTACCAGGATCAACGTTGATATACGGATCCAGTTTAAGCATAGTAACTTTGAGACCACGCGATTCTAAAATAGCGGCGAGAGAGGCGGCAGCGATGCCTTTGCCTAATGAGGAGACTACGCCCCCCGTAACGAATACGAACTTAGTCATTGCAGAAGGTGCCAGACGGCACAAGCGGGAAATTCGAATTATACATCACTCTGCCACAGAGTTCACACTTTCCCGCTTAAGCTGAACAAAAAACGCTAATTACATCGGATAAATAAATTGCAATCTGACAATATTTTGATTACCAGTGGCGTTTGACATCTCTTTCATTTCGTTTGCACGCCTGAAAATGGACGCACTAAAGGCATACTCACTTCCCTGCCACAGGTATCCCACTTCCACTTCCCCGCCCTGCTTTTTGGCATGAACTTTATGGGTATCATCACTGAAATAAGCACCCTCAATTGTCGCGTTATACCCGACTTCTTTCACATCTGCGCGGATAAATCCATAATTCGCGGACTGATACGGCATTGCATTCAGACGCCCAAAGCGCACCTCAACCTCAGCACCAAAATCGGTAAAGATGTTACCGAAACGCGCATGAACTTTAGGCGTAATATCAACACCAGAAAATGGGAGAAGACGGCCAGGCGACGCCTCTCCGGACAAGACAACGCCGAGTTCATTGTGATACTGGGTACTCCAGCCCTGCGGCAAGGGTTGATTGATAAACCGGTGCAACTGGGCTTGAGACCGAGCCCCACCAGCACACTGACCAAAACAACCAACGTCAACACCCCACCGCCAACTCTTGCCAGTGACATCCACATTATTATTGAATACGCCACCATACAGCCAGCCCGCATAGGGATGATCATTGGGAGATAATTGTGAAGGCAATAACTTTACATCGGAGGCCGTGTATAAGTCCTGCCCGACTCGCCAGCCATATTCAACTGAGAGTAAATCCGTCTGGGATACATACGTTTTCTGCAGATGATCGCCTGCGGTATAAAATTTATCGTCTTTATTGAGCAAAAAACTATCGTTTTCCAACTCCAGCATCCATATGGCGCGGCCATTCTGCATCACCGACTGCGCCTCTTGCCAAGATGGATGGCCAACCAAAGCAAAACCAACACCGTCAGCCAAGGCAAGGCCAGAAATGGCAGCTAACGACAAAGCCAGCATGGGTTTAATCATTATGTTCGATCGCTTCATCATTCCCCAATCTACGCAAATCAAAATTAGTTCAATTGTAAAGTCGCCAGCATCGCCAACACAGCAGAAGCTGTTTGCAGCGGTACTTCCATCGGAATTAAATGTCCACCGGGTATCAATACATAATTCGGAACCATCAGCTTTTTGGTATAAAAATGTCCGGCTTGGGCGCATTCCACAGAGTCTGTCCCACCAACAAAACCAATTGGCACTCTCGGCCTACGGCGAATCAGGCGCCCCATCACGTGAGGCAAACTAAGGTAAACTTCCGTTTCCACCTCACGGGTAAAACGTAAGGTTACTCCGTCAGGGGTCTCCACTGTGCCAGCATTGATGTAATCCCACAATACTTCCGTTGGCCAGATCGCGAATATCTCCTTGGCAGCAAAATGATCAAACGCTGCCTGTCGATCCTTCCAAAGATTTTTACGCTTTTCTGAAAAACGCGCTGGACCATATTTTTTATCCACGCCAATCCATTTGGACACTCGGACCAATAACGCGCGCCACCCTGCCACAATCGGGGAATCAATTACAACGACGCCTCGAACCAGATCAGGCCTTGCTCGCGCCACCATCAGCGACAAAATCCCCCCCAATGAATGTCCTAACAGAATAACTGGTTGCTGATAGCGTGCGACGAGTGTGTCGATCAATTCCTGCGCGAGATTGCTCCAACCATCATCCACAGGGTACGCAGGATGATGTCCGAGCATATCAGAGGCTTGCACCTCATATTGCCCACGCAATTGATCAAGGAACAGTCGATACGTTCCTGCTGGAAAACTATTCCCATGTACAAAATGGATAATCGGTTTGTTGGCGTGCTCGGTCATGGTTTCTTACCGCGTCATTGATGATACCAATAGCGCGCATGCTCCTGTCTGAATTGGGAAAACTGCAATAATGCGCCAAATTGTAATGTGATTGCACCAGATTCGTCTGTTCTTAGACGATTTACTCCAAATTCTGCATAGCGAGCGAACACCTCGGATTTGGGGTGATGGTAACGATTTAAGTAGCCAACCTGAAAAATCGCCAATGACGGATGTACTGCCTGGAGAAATGCCGCCGTCGAGGAAGTGCCACTACCGTGGTGTGGTGCAAGTAAGACATCTGCCTTTAACTTATCAGGAATACTATGTACTAATTCATCCTCCTGAATAGCCTCAATATCACCTGGAAGCAATAACGCATAGCGCTCTGTACTCACACGCAAAGTGCAACTACGGGCATTAGGTCGCCATTTACTGCTTTCATAACTAATCGCCACGGGCTGCAATACTTCAAAATGAACACCATCCCAATCCCACTGATCCCCAGCATGACAGCGCTGATGCTGCCCCGCCTGAGCGACGATAGGGCTATCCAGACTTAAAGAACTACTCATCAACGTAACGGGCAACTGCTGAAGGATCGTCAATGCACCTCCAGAATGATCGTCAATGCACCTCCAGAATGATCGCTGTCATTATGCGACACCATCATCATGTCTAATGCATGAATACCACGCGCTTTGAAGTAAGGCAAAATCACCCTGTTTCCGCCATCCGATTCTGGCGAATACATTGGCCCCGTGTCATATAAAAGACGGTGATGCGCAGTTTCAAGCAACAACGACATTCCCTGCCCCACATCAAAAGCAATAACACGTAACTCGTTATTTGCAACAGGAAGCGGCCTTTGAAAAATTAACGGAAAACAACATATGACACCGAGCCAACGCATTGGCCATCCCTTCGGCATTAATAGCCAACAGGTACCAATAAGGGCCAATAGAAAAATAGGAAAAGATGGTAGGGCGGCATTCCAGACTGCAAAGGACGTGTCACTCAACCGTTGCAATACCCAAACCAGTCCCTGAATCAGCACATGGGCAAGTTTCAATACAACAACAGACAAAGGTTTCGGCAAAATACTACCGAACAATGCCAGAGGCGTTACTAGAAAGCTCACCAAAGGAATGGCAATCGCATTAGCGAGCGGACCAATAAGCGATACCTGCCCAAACAACAACATCGTCAACGGCACCAATCCTACTGTTACCGCGTATTGTGTACGACCAGCAATACGCACTTCGCGACTAAAATTTTGCGCACGCCCATCGGCCAATGGCTGCAACTGACCACCCGCTGCAAAAATAATAACGGCGACCGCACCAAATGACAGCCAAAAACCCGGCGACAGCACAGCCCATGGATCAAGAGAGACCACCAATACAAGCGCAAGTGACAGCACCGTCGAAAAATTACTGAGACGCCCCGTCCACAGCGCAAGTGCTACGACAAGTAGCATATACATTGTTCGCTGCGAAGGCACGCCAAATCCAGCAAGCGCTACGTACAGCAATGCCGTCATTGCGCCAGCTAACGCCGCCATTTTCTGCACTGGAACATACAGCGGCAAATCCCAAGACGCAAAAAAAGAGCGTCGCCACAAAAATGCCACGAGGCCGGAAAACAACCCTGCCACCATCGTAATGTGCAGACCTGAGATGCTAATGAGATGACCAATTCCCACCCGATTAAAGATAGTCCAGTCTGATTTTGGAATTTCTCGTTGATCGCCAATCACCAGTGCCACAATCACACTAGCATAAGGGGAGTTCGGCAACGCCTCATGAATACGGTCTCGCAACAAAGCGCGACCACGTTCGATTAAATTACCCACGGTCCATACAAAAGCATTTAATCTACGGTTAGAACGTTCATGTCCATCATTATCAACACGAACTGTTCCTGTAGCTCGCACCCCCTGCTCTAGCAACCAGACTTCATAATCAAAACCATCTGGGTTTGCCGTACCATGGGGACGTTTTAATCGCACCTTCAATTGCCAACGTTCACCGGGCTGCAACGTTATCGCGTTCTGCTGCGCATCTGATGATCCAGTCTGGTACCAGGATAAACTAATTTTTTTCGGAAACACACTCTGCTCAGACGGGATCATCTGCCCTTCGCGCACCTCGTCGACTGCAAAAATAAAACGCTGACCTTCCGCCATGTGCATCGGCAAGCTATCAACTGTACCAACTAGGACAAGATCTTTATTTTCCCAATTGGGCGACAGCGAAGAGTATAAATAATAGTGAGCAAATAGACTTGCCCAAACAAAGCCGACAATAAACGCCAAGGCGCTGCGATTACCTGTACGCCATCGATCTGCACGAATGCTTGAAGAAATAAAGCGTTGAATTAAGACAAAGATGATCAGCGCAACAGCAATCAACGAACACAGCTGCGCAACTGGAAACAATGCTGCTTGTTGCTGCAGACAAGCGATCCCCACCACAAAAGATACGCAGACCGCACGCATTCGGAGTTACCCATTCATCCTTGGCAAAACAGCTTTTGCGTTATTGCTGGTTCCAATAGCGATCTCTGATAGATCACGCTGTCGCAGCTCAGCTAAGACCGTGCCTATGCGTGGCAATTCTGCAGGGCGATTAATGCCTCGTGAATCCCAGCTTGGTGGAATATCTGGCGCGTCAGTTTCGAGGACAATAACATCGAGCGGCAAATCAGTCGCTAGACGACGAATCTGTAGTGCCCGCGTGTAGGTCATTGCGCCACCAAAACCAAGTTTAAAACCCAGATCGATAAAATGCCCCGCCTGCTGCGCACTTCCATTGAAAGCATGGGCAATCCCACCAACCACCTTGATCCGACGTAGATGTTTGAGAATCATGTCTTGCGAGCGCCGTACATGCAGTAATACGGGCAAACCAAAATCACGGGCGATTTTTAATTGTTCAGTGTAAAAAAATTCCTGTTTTTCTCGCAGAGGGCTTTGTGTAAGCGCTGGCACGAAGTAATCCAAGCCAATTTCACCAATCGCGACAAAGCGTTGCCCACGCTGCTCATCATCCATCAAAGAAGCAACCGTTTTTCTCAACAGCGTTAAGTCCTTTTCATCGGACGTCGGCACATACATGGGGTGAATACCCAAGGCAAAAAAACAAGTATTTCGCTGCTGGGCTAGATTGGCGACATGATCAAAATTATTTTTATGCACTGAAGGAATCACAATACCAGTGACCCCCTTATCAACTGCAGCATCGGCAACGGCCAATGAGTCACCAAGAAATTCAGAAGCATCCAGATGGCAGTGGGTATCTATCCACATTGCGGTACCCAGTAATAAGAAATAATTGTAGAGAAATATGTTGGACTATTTTGCATAGCCCAAATTATGCAGGAGGAAACACAAAGAACTCAAACAAGATTTCAAGTCATCTGTTTCAATTTTACAAATATCGGAACAACTTACAAAATGAAAAGTCGCCGGGTACAGATTATTGCTGCTCTACCAACCCGGCTACACATCATCAATCTAAGGCCTGCGGCGAAACCAGAACACCGTCAATATCTGCGTAAATCCAGTCACCTGCGTTAATCGCCACACCTTCGATGCTTACACGTACGTCGTGTTCGCCACCACCGCGTTTTATGCTTCGTACAGGCATCACTGCCAATGCACGAACGCCAATCTGACAGGCATTGATTTCTGCGACATCGCGGATACAGCCATGCACAATGACGCCTGCCCAACCATTTTTCTGTGCAAGAACACCAAGATTACCGCCTAAAAGCGCACAACGTAGACTACCGCCGCCATCGATAACCAATACACGACCATTTCCCGGCGCATCAAGAATGGTCCGCACCATGCCATTATCTTCAAATAATTTCAGCGTACTGACCTGACCAGAAAATTTTTCTACTGCACCAAATGCCTTAAAAACCGGTGGTAAAACTGCTATTTCACCAGTCGCCAATTTATCTTCATTCGCATCACATAGATCACACGTCGCAAACGTCATCGTTTCTTCCTTTCAAATGGGATTTTCATTTTAGCCCGCGATGTTGTGACCGCCAACTATTGCGAGAGGTAAGTGAAATACAAACAACAAATCAATGGTATCTGCAAACAGGCTTAGTTGCAGTTAAGATAGTGGTATCAGCGATCTTATTTACGCCAGCAGGTCTTTACTCCAATGCCAACACCGATACTGACGCACAATTTCCCTGTCACCGCATCTTACTTCCCGACGATGGAAAGACCTGTGCGCCTGGTCGCCCGTAACTTAAAAATATCACAAGATCTCGCTCCACATAGCCACCCTTGCGGTCAAATCACTTATACCCCTCAAGGAATGTTACAGGTAATTGCAGAGGGAACAGTGTGGTTTGTGCCGCCGATGCGGGCGATTTGGATTCCACCGGACACCGTGCATGAAGTCCGCTTACTCACAGAATCCAACCTCCGTGCTATTCATATTCATCAAGACTTTTCACCACTTAGCAAAAAACACTGTCTGGTGCTGGAAGTATCGAGTCTGTTGCGCGAATTAATTTTTAGTCTGGAATATACCGAATCAGGAAGTATCCGTGAACAACATTTAGTGCAAGTTATTCTGGATGAACTGATCGCAGCAAAACCGCTACCAATTTATTTACCGATGCCGAAAGATAAGCGTTTAAAAAACTTGTGCGAAATCTTACTTACCCATCCCGCCAGCAATGAGACACTGAAAACCTTGGCGAACAAGGTGGGCGCCTCATCCAGAACGCTTACACGACTCTTTGAACAGGAGTTACATATGAGCTTTGGCGACTGGCGACAACAAATGCGTTTAGCCCGTGCATACCCGCTCATCGCGAATGGCACACCTTTGTCGCAGGTTGCTTCAGAACTGGGGTACGCCAGCCAATCAGCTTTCTCTGCAATGTTTAAAAAAACCTTTGGCGTCTCACCATCGAGTTTTTTCAGGCAGGCCGAGTAACCCCTCCCCGCCAGCGGGAAGGGAGATTACCTCTACATTAGACCTTACTAAACACCAATCCACCATCCTGCACATTGATTGCAATCACGTCTTTAGGACCAAACTTACCTTGCAAGATTTGTTTAGACAACGGGTTCTCTATCTCTTGCTGGATTGCGCGTTTCAATGGACGTGCACCATAAACAGGATCAAAACCGGCTTCGGCAATTTTTAACAAGGCAGCATCGCTGACCTGTAAGCCCATATCCATTTGCTGCAAGCGGCCTTCCAGTGTTTTGAGCTGAATCTTGGCAATCGCGCCGATGTTTTTCGCATCGAGGGCATGGAATACGACGATCTCATCAATCCGATTAATGAACTCCGGACGGAAATGCGCTTTGACTTCACCCATCACCGCCATCTTCACAACCGCAGGATCACTGCCCTCCATCGCTTGAATCTGGTGCGATCCAAGGTTGGATGTCATCACGATTACCGTATTTTTAAAATCAACTGTACGCCCTTGACCATCGGTCATACGACCATCGTCAAGCACTTGCAAAAGCACGTTAAAGACATCGTGATGCGCTTTCTCGACTTCATCAAGCAAGATCACGCTGTATGGCTTGCGACGCACTGCCTCGGTTAAATAACCGCCCTCTTCATACCCAACATAGCCCGGTGGTGCACCGATTAGACGGGCGACGCTGTGTTTTTCCATGAATTCGCTCATGTCGATCCGGATCAACGACTCTTCGGTATCGAACATAAATCCAGCAAGCGCCTTACACAACTCAGTTTTACCAACACCAGTTGGCCCGAGGAACAGGAAAGAGCCATACGGACGCCCGGGATCACCCAAGCCAGCACGTGAACGGCGAATCGCGTCAGACACAGCGACAATGGCCTCATCCTGACCCACGACACGTTCATGCAGCGCATCTTCCATGTGCAGCAGTTTTTCGCGCTCACCTTGCATCATGCGCGACACAGGGATACCTGTCGCACGAGAGACAATTTCTGCAATCTCCTCTGCCCCAACCTGTGTTCGCAAGAGACGCAATTTACCGCCAGCTTCTTGGTTTTTATCTGCTTGCGTATCAGCTTGCTTCAATTGCGCTTCAAGCTCAGGCAGACGTCCATATTGCAACTGCGACATGGTCTGCCAATCGCCTTTACGTTTCGCATCCTCCATTTGCAGACGGATTTGTTCTATCTCTTCTTTGATATGCGTACTACCTTGAACAATCGCTTTTTCTGCTTTCCAGATTTCTTCTAGATCGGCGTATTCACGGGAGAGCTTTTCGATTTCCTCTTCGATCAGCCCAAGACGTTTATGCGACGCTTCATCTTTCTCGCGTTTGACCGCTTCACGCTCAATCTTCAACTGAATCAAACGACGATCAAGCTTATCCATGACCTCTGGTTTGGAATCAATTTCGATTTTAATTTTTGCAGCGGCTTCATCGATGAGATCAATTGCTTTGTCAGGCAAGAACCTGTCAGTAATGTAGCGATGCGAGAGTTCTGCAGCAGCGACAATGGCAGGATCAGTAATATCGACGCCGTGATGCACCTCGTATTTCTCTTGCAAGCCACGCAGAATCGCAATCGTCGCTTCGACACTTGGCTCGTCGACGATAATTTTCTGGAAGCGACGTTCGAGAGCTGCATCTTTTTCAATGTACTTACGGTATTCATCGAGTGTCGTCGCGCCGACACAATGCAATTCGCCACGCGCCAATGCTGGCTTGAGCATATTGCCAGCATCCATCGCACCTTCTGCTTTGCCTGCGCCCACCATGGTGTGAAGCTCATCAATAAAGACGATGGTCTGGCCTTCATCCATCGCGATTTCTTTGAGTACGGCTTTCAGACGCTCTTCAAATTCCCCTCTGAATTTCGCACCTGCCAACAAGGCAGCCATATCCAGTGACAATACGCGTTTGGATTTCAGACTATCCGGTACCTCGCCATTAACGATGCGCTGCGCCAACCCTTCGACAATCGCGGTTTTACCAACACCTGGTTCACCTATGAGAACGGGATTATTTTTACTACGACGTTGCAGAACCTGAATGGCACGACGGATTTCATCATCGCGACCAATCACAGGATCAAGCTTACCCAGACGCGCACGTTCGGTCAGATCGAGGGTGTATTTTTTGAGCGCTTCGCGCTGTCCTTCCGCATCCTGCGAATTGACGTTACCACCGCCGCGTACCGCTGTAATTGCCGCTTCGAGTGATTTACGGGTCAGGCCGTTTTCGCGGGCTAATTTTCCCGCCTCAGATTTATCATCTGACAATGCTAACAAGATCATTTCACTTGCTAGAAACTCATCGCCGCGTTTTTGTGATTCTTTATCTGCAAGATTCAGCAATCCGGTCAATTCACGGCCGATTTGTACCTGACCATCCGTACCTGAGACTTTAGGCAAACGATCCAACCCAGACTTTAACGCCGTCTGCAGCACGTTAACATTGACGCCAGCCCGCTGTAAGAGCGAGCGGCTACCGCCATCACTCTGGTCGATCACGGCCAGCAAAAGATGGATGGGTTCTATGTACTGATTGTCATTGCCAACAGCCAGACTCTGCGCATCCGCTAAGGCTTCTTGTAATTTGGTCGTCAGTTTATCGAGACGCATTGTTTGCTCCTGAATGATTAGTTACCAGCACAATTTGGGGCTGTACAGCTGATTTCAAGCAGTGTGGAGCAGACGATATAAAACTGTTTGTGATAGCGCAAACTTACCCAAGGTATACATTCCCGTAGGCAAGCAAATACCCATCATTACCCGCTTAGTCGAAACGCGCCTGTTTCTTAAATTGCTCAGTAGCGCGCACTAACGCCGATGCGATACCCGGCTCCATTGCCGCATGACCTGCGTCACCAATCACGTGAAACGCGGCAGTTGGCCACGCCTGATGCAGCCGATAAGCAGAGACTGGTGGGCAAATGACATCGTAACGCCCCTGCACAATCACCGCAGGAAGGTGAGAAATTGCAGCAATATTGTCAATCAGCGCATCATCGTCCATGAAAGCACCATGCAGCATATAATGCGCCTCAAGCCGACCAATCCCCAGACTGACCTCGTCTGACTCAAAGCTAGAAATAGCATCCGCTTGCGGCTCCAAAAATAAACAAGAGCCTTCGTAGCGACTCCAGTTACGAGCTGTTTCAACGTAAATGGCAGGGTCATCGCAGAACAAGCGTTTGACATACGCTTGTAGCAAATCGCCACGTTCCGCTACCGGAATGGCGTCAGCAAAGCGCTGATGGACTTCTGGGTAAAAATACTTTATTCCGTTAACAAACCATTCAACCTCGGTCTTGGTACAGAGGAAAATACCTCGCAAGATAAAGCCCAGACACACTTGCGGATGTGTCTCACCGTAAGCCAGCGCCAGCGTCGAACCCCAAGACCCGCCAAATACCAACCATTGTTCAACACCAAGCATGACACGAATTTTTTCAATATCAGCAATTAAGAGCTGAGTCGTGTTCTGCCGATACTCACCTAACGGCGTCGATTTACCGGCTCCGCGCTGATCGAATAAGACAATGCGGTAATGTGCAGGATCAAAGAATCGGCGATGTCCGGGACTCGTACCAGCACCTGGCCCGCCGTGCAGAAACAGCACTGGCTGTCCGTTTGGATTACCGCACTCTTCCCAATACAATGTATGGAGATCATCTACCGCTAACATGCCTGTACGATACGGTTCAATTGCCGGAAATAACGGGTAGCTAGCTGAATTGGTAGCGTCTGACATAGGATCTCCTTGTTGATTAGACGATGTCACCTGACATGGGCCATAGGAACAGCAATGGCAGGCAACGATATCGCTATTATAAGACGAATGTCTCTCACATTTCTTCTATCAGAATCGTTGCTCCCACAACAAATGCCAGACTGCATTGGCGGGCTGACTGGTCTGCTGTGTCGCCCGAATTTGCGCATCCTCGTACGCTGAAAATCCCAGTTCAGTCTGAGGTCGCAAATGACTCACCGACAATCTAAGCTGCCCCTGTGATGTTACCTGCCAGAGACTATACAAATCTAAACGATGCGACGTACTTTGAGTCGATACCAGATAAGCAGAGGCGCGCTCAGTCCCTTTCGATTGCAGGGAATACGTGCCACCGGCTGTCCAGCCTGGCCTTAGCTGATAATCGAGACTCAGATTTGCACTGAGTTTGACCTGATCGGCGATCCGATTATCTGGCCCCAGCACATTCTTCACGCGTGACCAATTCCGATTCACATTAGCATGTACATTAATTTTTGGTAAGGCTGCGTTCAAGGTAACAAGAGATAATTTCGTCTCAAATTCAACACCCGCCACATCTGCACTGCCATTGTTCACAGGCATCGTTAACCAGCCATTTGGCTGTTGCAGCAACACGTCCTGAATGACATCCTGAATTTTGCGGACATACATACTGGCACTCAGGGTGTTGCCATTGATATGAAATTGCTCATACGCGATATCGAACCCCCACGATTTTTCTGCATGAAGCGCGGGGTTACCTTGCTGATCAGGATTCAGTGGTCCATTATCGTTATCAATCCGGATCACGCGTGGGATCAATGTCATCAGCACTGGTGCTTTTATCGTACGATTGAAGGCAAAACGCCATTGCCGCTGATTATCGAGTTGTAGAATTGTTTGTAATATTGGCGCAAACAATCGATCCGAATGTCTCATAGCAAGAGCAGATGGCTGCATACTCTGAACCTTGACATCCTCCCAGCGCACACCAACATATGCCAACCACTGCGATGAGAGACGCCATTCATCCTGTGCAAACAGCGCAAACTTACTTATCGATACGGCATACGGTTGATCGGTATTGAGCATTGGATTTCCTTGCGGGTCCAGATTCAGCTCCTGCCGAGATTCATGGCGTTGTCCGCGACTCGACTCCCATCCCAACGAGACACTATGATTCTCTGAAGGTGACAACGCATATTTTCCATTCAAGCGAAACTCATCCTCAATCGCTTGAACGCTCACATCTCTTGTCTGCAATAACTGATTATTGGCGTCGTTACCTAGGAAATGAAAAAATGAGACGCGTCTGAAAAAATTCCAGCCGCCAGTTACACTTAATTTAGCATCATCTTCAAGCCGTCGATCCCAGGTAAGAGTATTTCTGGCTGTTGTGATATGCGCGTTCCAGACACCTACATTGTTTGGAAAATCTGTACTCGCGCCGACGGACTCAGATTGGGTTTCCTGTTTCTGCTGGTGAACGTAAAGCTGATTCAAAAACCCTTGCCATCCAAGTGTATCATTCGACTGAATTTGCCAATGAACGTGAGGCGTCAGGCTCAACGTTTCGCGTTGTAGCTGTGTTACGTGTGTGAGCTGCCGTGATGCGACAACCGTTGGTGCAGCGTTGCTACCTAATGGTCCTTTTTGTAGTAAGGCTTCGCTGATCTGGTCTATGTTATCGCTATTACTACGATCAACGACGGCATTGAGGTTGTATCCAACCTTGCCTGCATTACCGCTGCTGCTAAGAGACATCCCAGGGCTCCATTGATGATTATTCTCATTGAGTCGCCATTTAATTTCCGGCGGCGACTGACTGGTTTTTTTACGGAGTACGATGTTGATACTGCCCGCAATACCCTGCGCACTTTTATCTGCGCCAGCAACTCGCATGATTTCGATATGATCAATCGCATCAGGCGCAATACTGTCAATGGCAAAACCGTCAGGCATTGGCTCACCGTTGAGTAGTATCTGCGTATATCCCGTGCCTAAACCACGCAACGAAATCACGGTTTCTTTGTTCTTATTTTCACTGACAGTAATGCCTGGCAGTCGCTTTAATGTGTCACTCAAGGACGTATCGCCATAGCGTGCTAATTCCTCGTGTCCATAGAGACTGACGATCGTCGGTTCGGCCTGACGAATTTTATCGTTCGCATTCACTGTCGTCATTTCAACCGTCTGCAACTGATCTGTATTTGCATACGCCACCGTGGAAAAAATACAGAGCTGGGCAACTTGTGCACTGCTTGAAAGGCAGCACCATTTGAATAATTTTTTCATAAAACGAAAACCCATCCCCCTCACGCTTTTCCACAATAAAAAGGCGCAAAAGTGCAGATGAAAAATGGAAGAAAAACGAAGGCGCGATAGCGTTCAGGCGCTACCTCACAGCGCATTGACAATAAAAAGGCCTTTTAACTATTGCGCTCAATAGCCTGACGAATATTAACGATATCGGCGGCTCTACCTTCAAGACTATCTGCACCCATCAAGACCATCGTAATTGCACGGCCTGCGACTTGCAGATGCATTAGGATGCAACGCCCCGCTTCTCGTGTGAAACCCGTTTTTGATACATGGATGTCCCACTCTTTTTGTCCAACAAGCACATTGGTATTGTCGCGTGCAGCCACCCTGTGATGAGGATCATTACTGAACGTCGACGCTGCGCTGGCGATATGTACTAACTCAGGATAATGCGTTGCTTCTTGCGTGAGACGTGCCAGATCTGCCGCACTGGCAACGTTCTGCTTGCTATAGCCGGCGGGCTCTTCCATATGCATATGAGTAAGCGCTAACGCCTCAATTTTACGTTGTGCCGCCATCAGGAACGCTTGCTCGCCACCAGGAAATGTGCGTGCCAGCACTTGTGCAGCACGGTTATCCGATGGTATCAACATCATTTCTAGCATCTGATGACGGGTAAGGTATGCACCTACGGGCAAATGAGACATTGCACCTTTTAATGCTGTGACATCCTCAAGTTTCACCGAAAGGTTCTCCTGCATATCCAGACCTGCATCAAGAATGACAATAGCAGTCATTAATTTAGATAACGAGGCCATCGGCGTCGACCTGTTCGCTTCTTTTTGCAACAGGACCTTCCCACTCGCATCATCGATCACCACTGCATGCGCTGAGTTGAGATTGACTAGCAATGGAACTGGTGCCCTGTCGAGAACCGTGCCTGACGATTTGTCTTGTTGAATGACACGGTTCAACGCCTGATGCTGCGCATCATCCACATCCTGGTCATGTTGCGCTACAGCACTGGCCACAATACCCATGAACAGCACGCCAACGATTGGGGTCGCCATTGTCCAATGCCATGCCTGCTGATCGTCTCTGACCAGACGTTTAATACGCGCCAATAAATGTCCGCCGTTGGCCGCTGGTGCCATCTGTGGCGCCCCAGCTTGCCACGCATCCAACTTTTGGAGCGCCAAGGCCAATGCCTGTGGACGCCGCAATACTGACGCTGCCAGATCATCCGCTATCTGCTCACGTTCTACTTCAATTCTGAATGAAATCCACCATACGGCCGGATGGTAAAACAACATGGCTACAACGCATTGCTGGACAACATTGACGACATAGTCCCACCGTTTGATGTGTGCTAGTTCATGCGCCACCAACGCATCGAGCAGCTCAGGTGACATACCGGTGATCAACGACAAGGGCATCACAATCACTGGTTGCCAGCAACCAGTAGTGACTGGTGTCCGCAAACGCTGATCAAGGCGAAATTGCACTTGACGTTGCAATCCAAAGCCGATTGCCAGCACAGTGGTCCGAGACTGCCAATGGATCAATTGTTGTTTTTGCTCATCTGCATTCAACGTGTCGCCCAACTGCCGCACCCATAACATCCCAACAAGTATTCTGGCAGTCATCAAACAGACGCCGCCTAGCCAGATAAATACAATAATCGGCAAATAAACATGCATCCCAGCAAGAAATTGATGTCCATGGACAAAAACAATGTCGAACCGACCTGCCGACTGTTGCATGAAGGCCAGGGCAGTTTCTAATTGCACTGCGCGTGGCGCGTGCAATTCCTGATAGACGCCATACACTGGCCAGCAAATACATGCCAGCAAAGCACTGCATAAAATCAGATAACGCGACTGCGGACGGGCATTTCTCATGATGGCACACAGCAATGACGCACCGCAGCCGATAAGGGCGCCCTGCCATAGGAAACTCAATAACGGCCAGCCAAGCACTTCCACCAATGAAACGTCCGCGTTCATGATTTATCTTCCTCAAGAAAACGTTCAATCTCGGCACGTTCCTGTTTGCTGACGTGGCCGCGTAATGCCGCCATCACCAATGCCTTGCCTGAACCAGCAAACACTTTCTGTATCAGCTCTTTGAGCAAGTTAGTTTGGATATCGTCTTGCTCCTGCACCGGTGCATAAACGTGGGAACGCTGCCCCTCATCCCGCTTCAGGATGCCTTTGCTGTGCATTAACTGCAAATGACGCAGTACCGTTGCATAGGCTAATTCTGGGCGATCCGCTTGCGCTGCTGCGTGTACCTGTTTGGCAGTAGAAGGACCGATTTGCCACAGGACTTTGAGTAAATTAATTTCAGCGGCAGTTGGCTTGGGCGCTTGTCGTGTTTGTAGTACTTGTTTTGGTGAACTCATAGTGGCTTTCGGCATAGAAGTTGTCGAAAAAGGAGACTTCAGGGATCATAATTTATCCAGAATAAATGTTCTAGAAACTTTTGTCTAGAACTATTTTTCTACTTCAAGGCAAAATAAAACCGACCAGCATAAAACGGGTCGGTTATGTTGAAATCACGCTATATCAAGAGGATGGCGGCGTCCATTTTTGCAATGCACTCTCATCGCTCTCACGAGCATCTACCCAGCGCGCACCGGTCTCTGTTTGTTCTTTCTTCCAGAATGGCGCCTGCGTCTTCAAATAATCCATCATGAATTCACAAGCAGAAAAAGCGTCCCCGCGATGTTTTGACGCCACTACCACTAGGACAATTTGATCCAACGGCAGCAAGGGGCCGACGCGATGGATGATCAAGCTGTCAATCACTGACCAGCGAGCAGCCGCCTGGACTGAAATATCTTCCAGTGCTTTCTCTGTCATGACCGGATAATGCTCCAGCTCCATGGCACTGACCGTCTGACCATCATTGAGATCGCGCACCAAGCCCAGAAAACTAACTACCGCGCCTATCGTCGGGTTTCCCTCTCTGAGTTTCCTGACTTCTGTCGACAAATCAAAATCTTCTGTCTGGACCCGGACATGCATACCTTAACCTCCCGTGACCGGCGGAAAAAAAGCAACTTCAGAACCATCGGCAATCTCGGTATCTACTTCGCACATCACATGATCGTAAGCCATGCGCAATGCCGCGTCCGGCGCGAGCGTCTCAGCCCAAAGTTCGCCGCGCGAGGCCAGCCATGCACGGACATCACCGACAGTACGCACTTCATCAGAGACGTTGACGATCTCTTCTGTGACACCTAATTTTTCACGCACACTGGCAAAAAAACGTAATTGTATTTTCATATAACACTAGCGTAGGACGGCTGTCATGATGATTATATTGAGCATCACAGCCCTCGGATTAAAACGATGAGAATGGAATAAATTTTACCTGTTCGCCAGAATGTACAGTTTGACCCGGCGTAAGTTCGATCAATCCATCACCCCAGACTGTCGACGTTAACACACCCGACCCCTGATTTGAAAACAAATCAAGGCCACCAGCAGGATTAATTCTGGCACGCAGATATTCTTGTCGACGGTCTGGCCTGAGCCAGTCAAAATCAGCACGCATCAAAAATGCTAACGGCGCGACGTCGGCCACCCCTTGCATACGCAAAATAAAAGGGCGCACGAACATCAAAAAGGTCACGAAGCTCGATACAGGATTACCGGGCAGGCCGATAAAAAATGCATCACCAACCTCGCCAAACGCCAGTGGCTTGCCTGGTTTCACCGCGATTTGCCACATAGTCAGACTTCCTTCTGCCTCAACAGCAGGACGAATATGATCTTCTTCGCCGACAGACACACCACCGGACGTCAAGACGAGGTCGTGGCCTTGTGCTGCCAAGCGCAGCGTCGCTCTGGTTGCCTCAAGCGTATCAGGAACAATGCCATAATCGGTCACTTCGCAGCCAAGGTCATGTAACAAAGCACTGAGGGTAAAGCGATTAGAATTATAGATTGCGCCGGGCTTTAATTCTTCACCCGGCATCGCTAATTCATCACCCGTAAAAAATACAGCCACCTTCATTTTGCGCCACACAGGCAAACTAGCCAGACCAACCGATGCAGCTAGGCCGATCTCTTGCGCGCGTAAGCGCGTTCCAGCATGCAATATCGTAGCACCAGTCTGAATATCCTCCCCGCGACGGCGAATCCATTCGCCAGCGCGCGGTACGTGGTTGATCATGACATCATCGCCGTCCGCCACGCATTGTTCTTGCATCACTACTGCATCAGCACCGACCGGAATCATCGCTCCCGTAAAAATACGTGCGGCAGTTCCTGCCAGCAAGGGTTCTCCAACATGACCTGCCGGGATTCTTTGCGTAATACGCAATGTCGCCTGACCACCCACACAATCCGCAGCGCGTACTGCGTAGCCATCCATTTGCGTATTATCCATGGGTGGCACATCCAACAGCGAAGTCTGCGACTGCGCAAGCACCCTTCCTGCAGCTGCCAACGTGGGAAGTGATTCCAGTTCTTTTAACGGACGTGCTGCATTCAATAGAAAAGTGAGCGCATCATTGACGCTCATCAATGGTTTTCTTAGATTCATAAACGAAAATATTCAGTATTAAATGTCGACACAAAATGGGTAAAGCAAGTGAATGGGTGAACATTGTAGCCGTTCATCAGCAAATCCACCTTACCACATACGAAGCAGAAAGCTTCACACCCTCCGTTCCGCGCAGAACATTGAGGGACAAATAGGCAAAATGAGGTACAAATAAGTACGAATAGGTACCAATAAGTGAAAAAAATGCAAATTTTATTCCTTTACCGCAAATCACTCTTAAACTATCTATAATCATAGCAAATCGCACAAAGAACCATTCAACCACAACCGCCACTCCATTGAGGCCACTATGTCGAACAATACCGCTTTGCGCAACGTCCACATAAGGCGATTGATTTTATGGGTAAGTACGGGACTGTTAGCGCTAAATGGCCTCTATGCCAACGCAGGTACCACGATATATCGGTTTTCGCCTGTCAACCAGTACGATATCAACCTTACCGCAGCTTACTGGAATCCAATCATTAGCTACGTCTCAGAAAAAAGTGGCGTTAAACTGATTCTGAAGATCGGCCGCACCTCTGCCGATACCACCAGCTACGTTTTGGCAAGAGAGGTTGATTTTGCATTTACCAACCATCTATTCTCAGCAGAGCGCGAAAAATTAGGCTGGAAAACGTTCGGACGCCGCAACCTCCCCCCTGTTTCTGGTGAAATTGTGGTTCCAGAGGGTTCGACGATTACATCCATCTCTCAACTTGATGGAAAAGATATGGCGTTTCCGGGACCTGAAGCTTTAATTGCTTATAAAGTGCCAATGGCATATCTAATGAGTCAACAAGTTAAGGTCAATGTTGTTTTTGGCGGCAACCAAAACGGTGCTTTTGCACAGTTATTTGCTGGCCAGGTGCAAGCCGTTGGAGGCAATTCTCAACTCATTGAGAGTTACACCAACCGTGAAAAGAAAAAGTTTCACGTAATTTGGAAATCCGAACCTTATTACGACCTTGCTCTGATGGCATCCAATAATGTCAATCCTGCCGATCTTAAAGCAATCTCTGCGGCTTTCTTCGGCATGAAAGATGATCCAGAAGGTAAAGTCGTTCTCAAGCAAGCATCTGCCAAGATAGGATTGACCGATAACATTTACTTCATCCCATCCGATGGCAGTGAATATGCGAACTACAAGAAGTTTTTCCAAACACTTCCAGCCAGTTTGCGTTAATTTCACATCAACTAAGAGGCTGATTTGCGTCTTTTAAAATATTTCCTTCCACAATCACTGGTATTGCGTGTCTACGCGCTTTACACGGTGACGTGGTTGGCGTTCATGTGCGCTGGTGTGGTGCTCTATTTTGAAACGCGGTTCACCCAAGAAATTGAAGATGTACAGGAATCCGCCGAAACCATGCTGGAAGTGGCATCGAACAGCATATCAGACAGCGCCGTTATCGGTGATTTCGATACGATTAAGCGTACCCTCGATCATATGATCGTCAGCCCCAACTTTCTGTCGGCAAAGTTTATTCCACTTCAGCAGGGTTTTGTTAGTAGCCGAGAAAAATCGACCGACGAGCATGACTATATCCCTTCATGGATTACAACACGGGTCAACGATCACTTGTTTGATGACAACACGATCATTAAAGTTGGCGGTGTTGATTACGGTGTCTTACGCCTGAGCTTTGATAACCTACACATTGCCAACCGCATGTGGAAAATGATGCAGGTCGCTCTGGCGCTGTGCTTAGCGGGTTTTGTCGGGGGCCTAGTGCTAATCTGGTTTCCTCTACAAAGCTGGCTCGGCAAACTAAAAGAAAGCCGGGTATTAGAATTAGGCATGATCGAGGGACGCGACCTTGAAAATGAAGAACTCATCAGCAAAGCACCGATCGAAGTTCGTCAGACACTCCTGCGATTACAAAATACCGCATCCCAACTGCGAAATGAATTAGCAGAACGGGAAAATACACTGCATTCGCTCCGACAGATTCTCATCAGCCTGCTACCTGAGAGCGCCGAAAAGCCACTTGAAGATCAAAATATCGCAGTCATCCTCACGACTATCGAAGACTTGATTGCAGAGGGCGAGCAATCCCGTACGGCACTGGTTATCGCAAAAGAAAACGCTGAACACGCTAACCAAGCCAAAAGCACTTTCCTTGCGAATATGAGTCACGAAATTCGCACACCGATGAACGGCATCACAGGCATGATCGAGCTTTGTTTGGAGACCCCACTAGATCAAAGACAAAAGGAATTTTTGGGGATGGCAAAGTATTCCGCTGACCATCTGCTCGTGATCATTAACGATATTCTTGATTTTAGTAAAATTGAAGCGGACAAAATAGAAGTTGAATCGATTCCTATCTCTATCGTCAGCCTACTTCAGGATTTGAGTAGAACGGCTGAATTTACCATTCAAAAGAAAAATATCGTACTCATCAAAGAGATTGACGCTAGCTTGCCTGAATTTATTCTGGGTGACCCCGTCAGACTTACGCAGATCATCAACAACCTGCTAAGTAATGCGATTAAATTTACCGACACAGGACATATCACCTTGTCTGCTCAGGTTAGCGCTGAAGCACCAAAAAGATTGCGCATCAGCGTTACCGACACAGGGATTGGCATTCCCGTATCGGAACAAAAACGTATCTTCGATGCTTTCTCCCAACAGGATATTTCAACTACCCGACGCTTTGGAGGGACAGGCTTAGGGTTAAGTATCTGCAACAAACTTGCCCAACTCATGGGGGGTAGTATTCGCCTTATCAGCCACCCCGGAAAAGGGAGTCAGTTCACCTTGGATTTACCGGTACTTTTACCGACTGCAGAAATGGCTTATTCAAAGGCAGCTTTACGAACTGCTGAGAATATACAGATACCCAAATTGGATATTTTAATCGCGGAAGACAATGCCATTAATCAAAGCCTGATGCTTAACCTACTCACCCGACAAGGGCATGCATGCAGCATCGCCAATAATGGTGACGAGGCCATTAAGCTATGGCAAGAAGGTCACTTTGATCTGATTTTAATGGACATGCAAATGCCAGTAATGGGCGGATTAGACGCAACCCGTGAAATTCGCCGTATCGAGGCACAAACAAAACGTGAAAGAAAAATCCCTATCTTCGCATTGACGGCATCAGCAATGGCAAGCGAACAGCAAGAAGCCATCGAAGCAGGTCTCGACGGCTACCTGACGAAACCAGTGAATCGTCAGGTCTTGTACGATGTATTAAATACGATCGCTATGCAATCTTAGAAGTTGGCTGCAGCTCAGGAACCAACATTAATCAATGCGCCGCTTTAGCTGCAACGTAGTGATGTGCTATCGCAGCAATCTTGTCATGACTGCCTTGGTTGTTTGCATAATCCATCAAACGCCCACACTACCCAGTGATGAGAACTCTTAAGGCGATCAAAATAAAGTGACGGGACGGACACGATTTGCCTGATCAACCCAATAATGGCGTTCAGCCTCAGTTACTGCCAATTTAGCTGCCTGCCTGAATTGTCCCTCAGCCGCGTTCCTGAGTGATTGTTCGGTATATTCCGCCCCCAAAAATGTTGTATTCGCCGGCCAACTTTCACTGTTGGTGCGTTCAACCAAGAGATTCATCAGCCGACCAGCTATCTGAAACACTGAACCACCGGCACCAAGCACCGATTGGATCGCTGTTTCGGCGATTAGCATGACGTCAATATCGACCGTATGCGGATAGGCCAACAACATTTCTCCAACGCAGAGTTGGGTCTGTGTATGCAAAGCGTGATTATCGGAAACACGTTTTAAGATGTGAAGAGCCGCCGTCAAACGACCAGCTTTTGCATGACAACGTGCAGCCCCGAAGTGCGCTGTGACATAGGACGGATCAACTCGGCCAACGCGGTCGTAATATGGCAAGGCAAGCCCAATGTCGTTAGCTATTTCAGCCGCAAAACCCATTGCTAAACGCGGTGCAAGTTCGCCAGGCATTTCAAAATAACATCGCTCAAAATAGGGTAATGCTTTAAGCCCCTCATTCTGGGTGATCCAATAAACCCCATGATACCAACTTGGTCGCCAATCAAACGGGTTAGCCTGTTCGAGTTCTATCAAGGTCGAGTCAATCACGCTAGCTCGCTCAGTAGGAAGTAATAACGGGTGCGCAATCAATAGTTCAACCAATCGTAAGCGGGGTTCTACCACCCTATCTCCATATTTCATCACGAGTGCCTGCAATTCACTGAGCTGATCTTGAACACTCATCAGACTCAAGATGCAAATAACTTCCCCCGCAGCTTTATCATCGATTCTGACGCGTGGACTTGGCAGTGCTAACGGGTTAATCTCTGTCGCTAACTCTTTGGCTGTTGCATACACTAATCGATCACCAGTAAATATCTTGCTATCCGCAGGCTTTGGGCCTGATTGCAAGGCCACTACTTCTCGCAGTACACCGTATAACTGATCGGACATCTCGTCCGCCGTTTGAAAACGTACATCGGGATCTATATGCGTAGCGCGTAACAAAAAACGGTACAAAGACGCATTGTCGGCCAGAACTTCAAATTCCTCAGGCGATGGCAATGTCAATTCATAGTCCGACGAGAATTTAAAATCCATAACCAACAGGGCAAGCGTGCGCCCCAACGTATATAAGTCTGAGACAGCAATCGGATCGCTACGCGCTTCCGGCGCTGAGAAGCCTATCGTCCCATAGACGGCACCACTGGTGTCACCAATCTTCCGTATAGCGCCCATATCAATCAATTTAACATCACCGGCCTCAATCATGATGTTATCAGGCTTAAAGTCACAGTAAACCAAACCTTGCCTATGCAAATAAGAAAATGCTGGCAGAATACCCAGAATATATGAAATAGCTTCTGTCACTGGTAACGGTCCGCGCTGCTTGCGCAAGCGATGGACAGTTTGACCACCCACATATTCCATAATGATAAAACCTTCCGCACCCTGACTAATAAAATCATAGATACCGACAATTTGGGGATGCTTAATCGCAACCAAGTAACGGCGCTCTGCTACGGCAACAGCTGCACTTGCCGCATCATTTGCGCTCAATAGACCTTTGAGCACAACCCATCGTTGCAGCACTAGATCCCAACCAAGATAAATCCATCCCAGACCACCAAATGCAATTGGCCCTTTGATTTCATATTTTTCAGCGATCACGTCGCCTGCTTTCAATCTAACCACAAAATCATATGGCGCACCGCAAGAGAGGCAAAATCCTTTGGTAACATTGACCTTGGCATCGCATTGTGGGCAGCGCAGCTTATGCGCTGGCACCTCAGGATCCGTTATGAGTAGTGTTAACGGATCCTGATTAGGCAGGTCTGGTAGCGATATGAGCCCACCACCGAGGATATTATGGTGTGTCACTGGACGCGCGGGATACGTTACCGTGAAGCGATTCGTCCTAATGGTAAGCCTCGTGGTCTGATTGATTGGAGGAAAACGTCCGGGCGTACCAACAGAAGATCGAGCCACAGAAGATCTCACCTCCGAGTCACCAGTCACTTCAGTAAACAAGGCCTTAACTGCGGACTTACCACAGTATTGACAGACATCATCGACAACAACACCACGACAATATTGACAGGACGGAGTCATAACATCACCTCAACGTTTTACAAGCAAAAGTTTAACCCTAGCAGATCAAGACATAACGGGCGATCCGAATCTGAGCATTCATTGACATCGGTGTCGATGAGAACAAGTCGCCCACATCACTCACTCGCGATACTCCGACAAACGATGTTCAATACCGATAAAGCTACCGACTAGCGGCACGAATAATAGCGTCAACCACAGGTACTTCATGATCTCAAGGGCATTGGTAGCCCGCTTAATCGCCGCATCAAATGCACTCTGATTGATTTTTATTGCCTTAGTTAAAGCTTGAACAAAATGATCAAATGCCCAATCACTCTGGTGCTCCAGCTTGCCAACGCCTAGCGCAACCGCTTGCTCATGTTGACCGGCAGACTCAAGACGACGGATTTGTGTATCAATTGCGACATATTCGGCCCACGTTTTTAAACTTTCCGCAATCGCCTGATGCTCTCCCGGAAAAGTAATATTCGCTAACTCGTCCCCAAGAAATCCATGCGCCTTGAGAACATTAGGTTGGGCAATCAAAGCGGAGGCAACACCGATCCTTGTATCAAAAATCTGATTTACCTTTGCTATGAATAAATTAGTTTGCTGTCCCTGTGAAGGGTGACCATGCATCAAAAGATAGATACTCTCTTGCGCATTCGCCGAGTATGCAATCGACTGTGCCTCGGTCAGGGAATGCACAGAATCAAATGCATCCGCTTTTGCCGTATGCAAATCAGCATTCAACGCTATCACTTTAACCACCATCAAAAATACACCGACCAACAACATCAACATGCCTAAAAATAGCGGTGGATTAAGGATGCGTTTAAAGTCGCTGTATAGTTTTATCTGCGTCTCGACCATCACTACAAGCAACATCACAGAGAACAATAAAAATGCAAAAAAATAAGTTTTTGCGTCGCGCAACTCGTCTTTGTAGCTGGTCGTTAAATGCCTAAAATTGACCTGTTCAAGCATCGAAACAGAGGGAAGCAGACGTTCACGCATCAATGCATCGGCCTTGAGAATTAACCCATTGGACTCCTTGCTAACTAAGGCCATCCCCACTAAGCGCTCATAGTCTGATAATTGCCTCATCGCAGCTAGAATAGGCGCCCGCTCTTCATTGCCATAAGTAATGTTCTGCGCAACAGTCAACAGGTCATCATGCGCCTGATTAATTGCCGCCATATAGGCAAGACCTGAAGGGCCATCGGCCGCTTCCTTTAATAAAAATAAGTTGGCAATCTGCGTATGTGCACGAGCGAGACCGGTACGTATCTGCTCGGCCGCAATAATCGACGGTACCGTTTCTTTTCCTGTTATATCTATCATATGGAGATAGCTATGATAGGTAAAAAAAGCAGTAATGCCGACACAGATGCTCAACAGAACAGCTATTTTTTGTCTTATAGTCAATTGCCGCGGTATATCAGAGATCGGCAGCAAGTCCGTAGCGATCGTGGGCAGATCAATGGATCTCGTCGTGGTCTTAGGCAAAGGAGAAGACATAAATAGCGATCCTTATACAAATAATCGATACGGTATTTTTATCAAATAAAACACGAATGTGCATCCACATCTACTGATCCCGCAAATCAAATCACCATCAATATTCTGACGCACAAGACTCGCTTGGAATGATTGTTGATCGATGAATGTGCCATCGACGGTATCCAGATCAAAGTGCCTCACTTTGTTGGTGCGCTGACTAGGCATAGAATCGCTAGATCTGGTTCAGTGTAAAACGAAGATTCAACCGCGATGATGAGCTTTAACCCTTGTGTCTGAACAGGGGTATTGACTGTAACATGTGTAATAGTTGTAACTAGTGGAGCAAGCGCTTTTGCATAAGCAGCATCAGACCCAATGATCGTCGTGGTCACACCAGATGAATTCATGGCTGCAAGTCGAAAGATGCTCAGAGAGGATCTTGATTACCTATGTTACAACCATACGGTTTCTTCCATCCTTTTTTGCTTGATATAGATGTGAATCCGCCAAACGGAACACATTCTCTACATCACCCAATGCTCTTTCGACATGGGCTCCGCCAATTGAAATTGTTACCTTCGCCCCCTCTACACTCGCTTCATTTGGGATCAACAGGTTACGGACAACATCGATGATTGATTGAGACAATTGAATAACCGCTTCTTTTGGCGCTCCTGGGATAACTACCGCAAATTCTTCCCCTCCATAGCGAGCGACGAAAGCGCACTTGGTAATTCCGCTGCTATTACCATTACTCACCGCTGATTCAAGTGCTTTTGCGACATTTTGCAAACAATGATCGCCTGCTTGATGTCCATATTGATCGTTGTATTTTTTAAAATAATCGATATCAATCATGAGCACAGAAAATGCATTTACATTTGCAATTGCGTCAAGCCAAAACTGAGATACTTTTAAATCCAAGCTTCTACGATTCAATAAGCCCGTCAAACCATCATGATCAGCAAGGCTTTGTAATTTTTCATTTGCTATAGATAATTTATGCCGCAGAGAAGCAATCCGCCCCATCGCTTTCATCTTGGCGTTTAACACCGGCTCTGGGGTATATTTAGACATGAAATCATCACCACCAGATTCAATCGCAGTCACTAAATTATTGACGGTATCAGATGAAGTCAAAAATATAATAGGGGTCCATGCCCATTGCTTTTGCGTTTCTAGTTCACGGATTTCATTGGTTGATTGAAAACCGTTCATCACGGGCATTTCAATATCCATCAACACAAGATCAGGCGAAGTCGCTTCAAATTTTTCAATTGCAACTTTACCATTTTCGGCATGTACGACTTCGTGTCCATAACTAGACAGTCTAGCCGTCATTAGTTGCGTGACTGTGCGAGAATCTTCAACCAATAATATTTTCATAACATCTCACTTACACTACTACCGTCACCAATTATAGTTTCAAATCCAAATTTGAATTGTGATGCTTGATGGTCTTCCCCAACGCTCCTTGACGAGGTTGAACGACTAACTTGCAGCATGTGACAAATTTCAATGTAGATTAACACAACGTATTTCTTTTGAGCAAAGGAACTATAACGTTGACCTCATTACTTTAGGCGCAAAGATAAGCTTATGCAAAATTGATACAGCAAGACCCCCTTAGCGAGGTTCAAGAAGACTATTTTTGAGGTAAGAGGCAGATGACCACTTTCTACCGCCACAAAAGAAAAAAGATCGCATTTAGCGATCTTCTTAAATCAGCGGAAACCCGCATGAATATTGGCGGAGGAGGGGGGATTCGAACCCCCGATACCTGTTACAGTACGCCTGATTTCGAGTCAGGTACATTCAACCACTCTGCCACCCCTCCGACTTTGGTCGTTCGTGTAAAACGAAGCCTTCGATTATAGCAAAGAAATCTACGCTTTCCTAGCGTGCTGTCATTGCAATCTATACTTTGGAGTGACGGATTGAGCATTACTCAATAAAAATTACATTTACAGACTGCAACAATTTAATTATTGCCACAAAACAACTTTGACATGAAGTTGTAACAATTTTTAACTATAGTCAAAAAACACCCGCCAACAACGCCTCAATGACACATGAAGCACGGGTCTTTGTCTTTTAGGAATGAGCTTCAATGGATAGTGTATTGGCAGAAGATTACATGCCCAATCTTTTTCAGCACGACACGGCAACCGTACAACCGGACTTCTCTGCGACTGATCATTCGCATGGATATACGGTGCTAGCACAATTGCAGCGGATTATCGAGCAACGGTTATTGACCGCGCGCTTTCAGCCCATTGTAGAAATGCATAATGGCGATATTTTGGGCTACGAAGGCCTAATTCGCGGCCCATCAGATAGCCCACTGCACTCCCCTATCAATTTGTTTAAGGCTGCGTCTGAAAACGAGCTAACGGTGACCGTGGAGCATTTGTGTCGCCGTGTCGTCCTTGAACAATTCGCGGAACAAAAACTGCCAGGCAAATTATTCCTCAACGTCAGTCCCGAATGCCTCATCCAGCGTGATGTGCGTTATGGCGAGACCCTCGATTACATTCACCAATTAGGAATTAACCCTGATCGCGTTATCATTGAACTCACCGAATACCAGCCAACGCATGACTATGGGCTGTTATGCGATGCCGTGTTTCATTATCGTGAAATGGGTTTTGAAATTGCCATTGATGATTTGGGTGAAGGATTTTCTAGTCTACGTCTATGGTCAGAGTTGAAGCCGGATTATGTCAAAATCGATATGCACTTTATTCAGGGCATCGACCACGATCCTGTAAAGGCGCAGTTTGTACGTTCGATTCAATCTATTGCCGAAAAATCGGGCACGAGGGTAATCGCTGAAGGAATAGAAACGCAGGCTGAGTTATTGACAGTTCGCGAACTCGGCGTTGCATGCGGCCAGGGCTATCACATTGCAAGGCCGCACCCAACCCCTACCCGTGCGATTTCGGCTGAGGTTGCTAAGGCCCTTACTGCAAATAATGCCCAGACACCCCGTAAAAATTCAGCAGGATTCGAGCAAACAATCGCGGTCGAAAAGATCCTTAAAACATCACCTACTATTCCATCGACGATGCTTAATAATCAGGTGGATGATATTTTTTTACAAAATCCAAAATTACAAATCTTGCCAGTTGTTGATCACGGCATTCCCGTTGGAATCATCAACAGATACCATATGATTGATCGTTTTGCACGTCCCTACCAGCGCGAACTCTATGGCAAAAAATCCTGCAAAGTATTTATGGATGCGCATGCTGTGGTGGTAGACAAAAATACGAGTATGCAGGACGTGAGTCACATTATCGTAGAGACAAATCCTGACCACCTCATCAACGGCATTATCATTACGGATCAAGGGAAATATATTGGCATCTGCACGGGGCCAGATTTGATGCGTGAAATCACACAAATGCAGATTACCGCCGCACGTTACGCCAATCCGCTCACGCAATTACCGGGCAACGTGCCGATCAATCAGCACATTGATCAGATGCTAGAAAAGAAACAAACATTTAGCGCCTGCTACTGTGACCTAGATCATTTCAAGCCATTCAATGATGTCTATGGTTATCGACGTGGCGACGACATCATCCAATTAACCAGCGAGATTCTGAAGCAACATTGTGATCCTCAGGTGGATTTCATTGGGCATATCGGCGGTGATGACTTTATCATTTTATTCCGCAGTGAAAATTGGGAGCAACGCTGCGAGGACATTTTGCAGACATTTGAACGTGAAATTCAACACTTTTATAGCAATGAAGACCGCGAGCGCGGTGGCTACCTGAGCGAAGATCGCCAGGGTAAAAAAGTATTTTATCCCCTCGTATCACTTTCTCTGGGCGTTGTAAAATCAAGTCAAAACCGATTTTATTCACATCATCAAATTTCACTGGCTGCTTCTGACGCAAAGAAACAAGCCAAAAAAATCCACGGAAACAGCTTATTTATCGACCGGCGCGCAGAGTCAGAATTGAGTTGTGTCAAATAAAAAATCCCGCATCACTTAGCATAACTTTTTAAAGTCACACCGCTAAGTCGCGCGGGATTATTGATGAAACAGAGAGCCTGGTGCTCTGATTATGCGACAGGCTGGAGCTTCTCAATGCCACCCATGTAAGGACGCAAGACTTCTGGAATCACCACTGAGCCGTCCGCCTGCTGGTAGTTTTCCAACACAGCAACCAAAGTACGACCAACAGCCAAACCAGAGCCATTGAGAGTATGTACCATCTCAGGCTTACCCTGCGCGTTACGGAAACGGGCTTGCATACGACGCGCCTGAAATGCTTCCATATTAGACACCGACGAAATTTCACGGTAGGTGTTTTGCGCTGGCAACCAAACTTCCAGATCGAATGTTTTTGCAGCACCAAAGCCCATATCGCCAGTGCACAAGCTGACAACACGGTAAGGTAACGCTAGTTTTTTCAAGACGGATTCAGCATGGCTAACCATGTCATCGAGTGCGGCCATGGAGTGATCAGGATGAACAATTTGCACCATTTCCACTTTATCAAACTGATGCTGACGGATCATGCCACGGGTGTCACGACCATAGCTACCGGCTTCTGATCGGAAACATGGGGTGTGCGCCGTTAACTTGATTGGCAACGCATCTGCTGCAACGATTTCATCACGAACGGTGTTAGTCAATGTGACTTCTGAAGTTGGGATCAGGTACAGGGTTTCGCCCTCACCTTCTTGACCACCTTTTTTTACTGCAAACAAGTCTTCTTCAAACTTCGGCAACTGACCTGTACCGCGCATAGAATCAGCATTGACCATATAGGGGGTGTAGACTTCGGTGTAGCCGTTTTCGGTGGTCTGTATGTCGAGCATGAATTGCGCCAATGCACGGTGCAGACGTGCCATACCGCCCTTCATGACCGAGAAACGGGAGCCAGTCAGTTTGACTGCTGTGTCGAAATCGAGACCCAACGCAGCGCCAATATCAACGTGATCTTTGACTTCAAAATCAAAGCTGCGTGGCGTTCCCACTTTACGTACTTCGACGTTGGCAGATTCATCTTTACCGACAACCACCGATTCATGCGGCAGGTTAGGAATGGCCTGCAAAAACGCAGTCATACTTTGCTGCACTTCAGCCAGACGCACTTCAGACGCTTTGAGTTCGTCACCAATGCCGCCCACTTCGGCCATCACCGCAGAAGCATCTTCGCCTTTACCTTTGAGCATACCAATTTGCTTAGACAAAGTATTACGTTTGCCTTGTAACTCTTCGGTGCGGGACTGGATTTGCTTACGCTCAGCTTCGAGGGTATTAAAAGTTGTCACATCTAACTGAAATTTGCGGGTTGCCAGGCGTGCAGCAACACTATCAATGTCTTTGCGCAGGAGTTGAATGTCTATCATAGTAATTTAATGCCAAGTATTTGAAATGGAGCGAATTAGCTATTGTAACAAGCTCAGGGTATTTCGCCCAAATTTATAGTAGAGGAAACGGAAAATCACGACAACGACGCGAGCGGAGTGTTTTCCGTGACAGAGGATCTTTTAGCAACTCATTCACAATGATGACTTTGACGCATCCTCATCCAGACGTCGCAAATACGCCAATTTTTCACCGATTTTGATTTCCATACCCCGAGGAACAGGACGGTACCAAGAGTGATTGTGTAATCCTTCAGGGAGATAGGTCTCACCAGCGGCGTAGGCATCGGGCTCATCGTGCGCGTAGCGGTATAACTTGCCGTATCCCAGTTCTTTCATGAGTTTGGTTGGCGCATTCCGTAAATGCTCAGGCACGACGCGTGATTTGTCCTTGGCCACCAGCGCTCGGACTTCATTGTAGGCCTTGTAGACGGCGTTCGACTTCGCGGCACAGGCAAGGTAGACCACCGCTTCTGCCAGCGCTAGTTCTCCCTCAGGCGAGCCGAGACGCTCGTAGGTTTCGGCGGCATCGAGGGTGATTCGTAATGCGCGTGGATCAGCCAAACCGATATCTTCTGCCGCCATACGAATGATACGCCGCGCCAGATAGCGCGGATCCGCACCGCCGTCGAGCATCCGCACCAGCCAGTACAACGCACCATCTGGACTGGAACCACGTACCGATTTATGCAGCGCAGAAATTTGGTCGTAAAAGGCATCACCGCCTTTATCAAACCGGCGTAGTGCGTCGCCCAGACATTCGCTCAGCAAAACTGGATCGATGATACGGACGTGCTTCGCGGCCGCCGCATGGGCGACGATATCGAGATTATTGAGCAATTTACGACCATCGCCGTCGGCACTGGCAACCAGACTGGATCTGGCTTCTGGTGTGATTTGCAGGCCACCTAACTCACGCTCGCACGCGCGATCAACCATCTCAGCAAGGTCGTCATCCGTCAGTGATTTTAAAACATAGACAGAAGCACGCGACAACAGCGCACTATTGACCTCAAAGGATGGATTTTCCGTCGTGGCACCAATAAAAGTGAACAAGCCGCTCTCGACATGCGGCAAAAATGCATCTTGCTGACTTTTGTTGAAACGATGTACTTCATCGACAAACAAAATCGTTCGACGACTAGAATTTGCCTGCAGAATTTGCGCACGCTCCACAGCTTCGCGGATATCTTTAATCCCCGACAGCACGGCGGACAAGGCGATAAATTCACAATGAAAGGCATCAGCCATCAATCGTGCCAGCGTCGTCTTACCGACACCTGGCGGTCCCCACAAAATCATAGAATGTGGCTCACCCGAAGCAAAAGCAAGGCGTAATGGCTTACCCTCCCCGAGCAAATGCTGCTGACCAATGACATCTTGCAACGTTGACGGACGCATGCGTTCTGCCAGAGGTGACTGCTTATAAGCGTTTTTATTACTCGTGGTATTCATTTATTGGCGGAACACATCCGCACCAGCAGGAACGACAAATTTAAACTGATCTGCTTTGAACGCAGGATTTTTTTGGACATTTTTGAGTGTAATTAATGACGCTTGACCAAAGCTATCACGCAATTCCAACGCATACGGCACGCCGTCTTTCATGCCGATACCAATATGCTCAAATTGACTGTCTTTCGCTTTAGCAGTCGCCTCCAGCCATTCCATCCCTTGCTTGTCTGCTATGTCTTTGAGGGTAAAGTTTTTTTCCAGATCTGCTGTACCGGAACCAGCAAACAAAATGGCTGCTGGACTGGAACCAAGTGTATTGCCGATCTCTTTGACGGTGACCTGATTTAAGTCTTTATCGTAAATATAGAGTTTATCGCCATCTGCCTGAAGAAGCTGCTCGTAAGGTTTTTGATAAGTCCAGATAAATTTTCCAGGACGCGCAAATAAAAATATGCCGCTGGAGGATTTAGTAATCTTAGGTGTGCCATCCACTACCTTGACTTGTTGCTGCACAAAATCGCCTTTAGCGGTCTTTGAGCTATTAACAAAGGCTTTAAATTGCTCAACAGCCGAGGCATAAGCGCAAGTAGAGCCGACCAGCATGGCACTGGCAGCGAAGACTGTGGTTACAAATTGACGCAAAATATTGCTTTTCTTCTTCACACTATTTCCTATCTGCTTCCAATACCCCCCCTGAAATCGAGGAGGCATTACGATAATTATTCGGCGTTACCCACTGGCACCAAAATTTCACGGTTACCGTTGGACTGCATGGTAGATACGACCCCACTTTGCTCCATTTGTTCCAATAAGCGTGCAGCGCGGTTGTAGCCTATGCGTAAATGACGCTGTACCAAGGAGATCGAGGCACGACGATTTTTTAATACAATGGCAACAGCCTGATCGTACAGCGCATCTGCTTCACCACCGCCAACACCCTCGGTGGCACCACCCGCCTCCCCTCCCTCTTCCAGGGTTCCACCTTCAAGAATGCCTTCGATGTAATTCGGTTCGCCTTGCGCTTTTAAATACTCGACGACACGGTGCACTTCTTCGTCGGACACAAAAGCACCATGCACACGGACAGGCAGACCTGTACCCGGTGGCATATACAACATGTCACCCATACCCAACAGTGCCTCAGCCCCCATCTGATCAAGAATGGTTCGAGAATCAATCTTACTACTGACCTGAAAGGCAATACGGGTAGGAATATTTGCTTTAATCAAGCCAGTAATAACATCAACGGAAGGACGTTGTGTGGCAAGAATCAAATGAATACCCGCTGCACGCGCTTTTTGCGCAATACGTGCGATTAATTCTTCCACCTTCTTACCTACGACCATCATCAAGTCAGCCAACTCATCAATGATAATCACAATCGTTGGCAGCTTGTCTAATGGTTCCGGCGCATCTGGAGTCAAACTGAACGGATTAGGAATTAATTGTTCTTTTTTAACGGCTTCAGCGATTTTGACGTTATAACCTGCCAAGTTGCGCACCCCAAGCTTTGACATCAATTTGTAACGCCGCTCCATTTCGGAGACTGCCCAGTTCAGAGCGTGACCAGCTTGACGCATATCGGTTACAACAGGCGCTAACAAATGAGGGATCCCTTCATAGACCGACATCTCTAGCATCTTCGGATCAATCAGAATCATCCGTACGTCATTCGGATCTGATTTATAGAGCAAGGATAAGATCGTCGCATTGATACCAACAGACTTACCTGAACCTGTCGTACCGGCCACCAATAAGTGGGGCATTTTGGCGAGATCGGCGGTAACAGGATTGCCGGCAATATCCTTACCAAGTGCAATCGTCAGGCTCGAAACACTATCGTTGTATAGTTTAGAACCAAGAATTTCTGTTAATCGGACAATCTGACGTTTGGGATTCGGCAATTCCAAACCCATGTAATTTTTACCTGGAATCGTCTCTACTACGCGGATCGATGTCAGTGACAACGAGCGCGCCAAGTCCCGAGCAAGATTGACGATCTGACTTCCCTTGACTCCAGTTGCTGGCTCAATTTCATAGCGGGTAACCACTGGCCCCGGATAAGCCGCCACGACCTTGGCATCCACACCAAAATCAGATAATTTTTTCTCAATCAAACGACTGGTAAATTCCAGCGTTTGTACGCTGACAGTTTCTTGGACTGGCGGCGCCTCATCTAACAAATTCAGCGGCGGTAGGTTCGTATCTGGCAGTTCATTGAATAGAGAAACCTGCTTCTCTTTTTCCACTCTCTCGGAGCGTTGCACTGCAACAACTTGTGGCTCGATACGAATTGGCGGCGCCTCGACAATTTTCGCGCGTTCCTGCACAACAACCTCTTCGCGCTTGACGGCGGCGGTCTGTCCTAAGCGGCGGTCTTCTGCATCGGCATATTTATTATTCGCAAAAACAAACACACCTTCAATAACAGCGCCGATTTTTTCAGCAATTGTCAGCCACGAGACCTGAAAATATAAACTAATCCCCAGAGCCATCACCAGCAGTAACGCCAGCGTTGCCCCCGTAAACCCTAACGCGTTAAACGATGCGCGACCAATCAGTTCTCCCAAAACACCGCCTGGTGCCAATGGCAAGGGTATGCGCAGGGAATACATCCGCAGGTACTCAATACCCATGCTGCCGGATAAAAGCATTGCAAACCCAAACTTCTGAATCAGAATCTCAGTCTGCGTCACCTCGTGCTCTGGTTCTGTTGCTACTAAAAACCGGCTTGCCAGTTTTCGATAAGCCTGCCAGACCTGTCTTAGGCCAGCAATACACCACCACCATGTTGAAAAGCCAAACACATAAAGCAATACATCAGCCAACCAAGCACCAAATTTACCGCCAACATTATGAATTTTGGGTACGACGCTTGATTGCGACCAACCCGGATCAGCTTTCGAGTAAGAAATCAGGACCAGTATCAGACAAATACTTAATGCCGCAAACAGGATCCAACGTGCCTCCATCAACAACACGACCATTTTATTTGGCAATGGCGGTGGCGGCGCTTTGTTACTGCGGGTATAGGCTTCGTTACTTGTAGTCATAAATCAGGAAAATGTTCATCCAGACAACCAAAGTCTGACAAGATAGCATGATAGCTGTGACTCGCCAAACGTGATACGTCCAGCTAAGCTCATAGGGATAGACTATAATTTATGCTTATATTTGCTTTTGAGAGCGTTTGCGACCAAAAGATAAGTAAAAAACAAGAATTAATGCCCATTATTATCACTCAATAGTGCCGCTTAATATCTCTAAATGATGCTTGTTTTTCTTTTCTGCAACTCCATTTATTGGCAATGACTATGTGTTGATTAATATTTAGCATGTTAATCAGCCTACCGTTTAACTTTTTATGCAGGTGACCTTATGTCTACACCAAAACATGCTCGCGTACTCATCCTTGGTTCTGGTCCAGCGGGCTACTCTGCTGCCATTTACTCCGCACGCGCCAATCTTAATCCGGTCCTGATTACTGGCGTAGAACAAGGCGGTCAGTTAATGACCACCACGGATGTAGAAAACTGGCCAGCAGACCCATTGGGTGTTCAGGGTCCGGAGTTGATGCAACGTTTCCTGCAACACGCAGAACGTTTTAATACTGAAATCATCTTCGATTATATTCACACAACCAAACTCACAGAAAAACCTATTCGCCTGATCGGTGATCAGGGTGAATATACCTGCGATTCGCTGATTATCGCCACTGGCGCTTCTGCACAATATCTTGGACTTCCCACTGAAGAAGCGTTTATGGGTAAAGGCGTTTCCGCTTGCGCGACCTGCGATGGCTTTTTCTATCGCGGAAAAGAAGTCGCCGTTGTTGGGGGTGGCAACACCGCTGTAGAAGAAGCACTCTACTTGTCCAATATCGCTAGCAAAGTAACAGTGATCCATCGTCGCGACAAGTTCCGCGCTGAAGCGATTCTGATCGACCGCCTGATGGCCAAAGCAGCTGAAGGTAAAGTTGAAATCAAATGGAATCACACGCTCGATGAAGTAACTGGGGATGACTCCGGTGTAACTGGTATCAATATCAAGTCCGCGGACGGCGTAGTCAGTGCGATTCCTCTGCACGGTGTATTTATTGCGATTGGCCACAAACCAAACACCAGCATATTTGAAGGCCAGTTAACAATGCAAAATGGTTATATTAAAACCCGCACTGGCACCGAAGGTATGTCGACTGCAACTAATATCCCTGGCGTATTCGCGGCAGGCGACGTGCAGGATCATGTCTATCGTCAAGCAATCACGAGTGCAGGTACAGGTTGCATGGCTGCACTGGATGCGCAACGTTACCTCGAAGAGTAATACGGACTCAGGCAATGTCTTCTCTGAAAAACTTTGCTGACCTCAAGTCACTGGGGCAGCAATTAAAGCAACAACAAGAGCAGAACCAGCGCTTGGAAGCTGAGCGCTTGGAGCGAGAGAAAAAAGCGGCGGCTGAAGCCAATATTTTTCGCTCCAGCGTTGGTGAAATAGCACGACTTAAAACCGCGGAAAAGCATCTGGCGATCCCCGAGCGCCCACAACCCATACCGTTTCAGCATCTTGCTGACGAGCAGTCGGCATTACAAGAGTCACTGTCTGACGAATTTGATGCGGATTCTTTGCTGGAAACAGACGGCGATCTGAGCTACACCCGCGCGGGTGTAGGCGCCGATGTCGTGCGTAAGCTCCGAAAAGGTCACTGGGTCATTCAGGCGCAGCTTGATTTACACGGCATGCGACGGGATCAGGCGCGGGATAGTCTCGGTGAATTTCTCAGAAAATGTGACAGGAATGGTCTGCGTTGCGTACGCATCATTCATGGCAAAGGACTGGGTTCAGTCAACAAAGAACCCGTTCTAAAACATAAAGTCAGAAACTGGCTTATTCAGAAAGACGACGTACTTGCATTTAGTCAGGCAACTGCTGCTGATGGCGGCTCGGGTGCTCTGCTTGTGCTTCTCAAAGCATCTTGAACGGCATTATCATCAACATCCTATAAAAAAACGAGAAGAATATGAATTCTTCTCGTTTTTTTATTTTGTGGATCTTAAATAACGTTATCAGTCTTTAAATTTACCATCTTTACTGATAACGGTCATATCAACAAATTTTGAAGCATTATGATTCGTCGGTGAAAAGTTAACATCAAACCCACCACCGTCATAATTCTTCGTATTCATTGTTTCTAGCGCCGCAATAAATTTCTCTCTGGTCAAATTCTGCCCCGCCCGACGCAAACCTTCCACGAAAATTTTGGCATCAATAAACCCCTCCAAACTAGAGAAGTTCAAATCTTTGACACCTGCTTTGTTCATGACTTTTGCATATTCTGCAACAACAGCGTTAGAGTTCGACCATGGAAATGGAACAACCTGTGAAATCACAACACCTGGCCCCTGATTACCCAGCACGTCAGACAATGCCTGACTGCCAACGAAGGACAGATTGTAGAATTGACCACTATAGCTTCGTTTATGCATTTCTTTGATAAAAGCGGCAGAAGAAGCATAAGCACTGACCTGAATAATGACATCCGGTTTCTTTGCTATCATTCTATCCACCGCTTTGGCGACATCAACACTATTACGCTCGACTGTCGCCGTTTCAATAATCGGCAGACTCAACTTCTTTAAAGCACGCTCCACACCCGCAAGACCTGCCTTGCCGTAAGCATCGTTTTGATAAAAAACAGCAATATTTTTAAGCCCAGTATTCACAAGACGATCGACCAGATGCTCCGTCTCGTCGTTATACCCTGCCCGCACATTGAAAATCAGCTTATTAAATGGCTCACGCAACGATGGCGCACCACTGAACGGGGCAAAAAACGGCACCTTAGCTTTAGTAAAAATCGGCAAGGCGGCATTACTTGTCGGCGTGCCGACGTATGCAAACAAGGCAAAAACTTCATCGGAGTCAATCAATTGCTTGGTATTCCCTGCTGCAATGTCCGCTTCATATTTATCGTCAAGAGAGACGATTTCTATTTTTCTTCCAAATACGCCGCCAACAGCATTCACATGATCAAAATATGCTTTTGCCCCTGCATTGAGTTGAATTCCTAACTGCGCAGCAGGTCCGGTAAAAGCGGCCGACTGCCCGATAACGATTTTGCGATCAGTGACGCCATTGTCCGCATGGACAGTCGACGTAATGAGCAAAAATAATATGACGATGATGGTACGCAAGATGAGCATTTTTCCCTTAAATTAAAAACGAATCAATGCTATGACTAGACCGCATCCGGACCAGTTTCACCAGTACGAATACGTATCACCTGCTCAACATTCTGGACAAAAATTTTACCATCGCCGATTTTTCCAGTGTGAGCCGCTTTAATAATGGCATCTACAACATGATCGCAAATTTTGTCATCGACAACAACCTCAACTTTAATTTTAGGCAAAAAATCAACGACATATTCGGCACCTCGGTATAACTCGGTGTGCCCTTTCTGACGACCAAATCCCTTTACCTCTGTCACAGTCAGACCAGTGACGTTTACTTCAGCGAGGGCTTCACGCACCTCATCTAATTTAAACGGTTTAATAACGGCAGTAATTTGTTTCATTTTTTTTGCTCCCTCTTTTAATCTCTGAATTTCGATGTCACTGGATAACGCCAGTCACGCCCAAAAGCACGATGTGTAATACGAATACCAATTGGCGCCTGACGGCGTTTATATTCGTTAATTTTAATCAAACGCGTAATTCTTTCAACATCCTCTTCGCTGTAACCAGCAGCGACAATTTCAGCACGCGATTTGTTCTCTTCCATATACAACTGCATGATGGCATCCAGTACTTCATAAGGCGGCAATGAATCCTGATCCTTCTGGTCTGGTCGAAGTTCCGCTGACGGCGCACGGGTCAGAATGCGTTCAGGAATAATGTCGGAAATACTATTTCGATAAGCACATAAACGGTATACAAGCGTCTTGGCAATATCTTTAATGACCGCAAAACCGCCAGCCATATCGCCATATAACGTGCAGTAACCAACTGCCATTTCACTCTTATTACCAGTAGTAAGCACGATCGATCCGTATTTATTGGACATCGCCATCAACAGTGTGCCACGAATTCGCGCCTGAATATTTTCCTCAGTCGTATCTTCTTTCAAACCAGAAAATTCAGTACTTAGCGTCCCGCGGAAAGCATCAAAACATGCAGCAATGGATAATTCATCATAGCGCACACCAATGCGCTGCACCATATCACGAGAGTCAAAAAGTGAAATATCTGCGGTATAAGGAGAAGGCATCATCACGGCCCTCACCTTGTTCGCACCTAGCGCATCAACCGCGATAGCAAGGGTCAAGGCTGAATCGACGCCACCCGACAACCCTAACAGAACACCAGGAAAACCGTTTTTTGTCACATAATCACGGACGCCAAGCACCAGCGCTTGATAAATCTGCGCCTCGATCGAACCAGATTCTTGGATCGTCGTTGGCTGAGGGTCTGCACCTTCAAACTCAACGATTTGCAACGCAGCTTCGCAATGTCCAAGCTGCGCAACCAACTCTCCCTTGGTATTGAGTACAAAGGAATTGCCGTCAAAAATAAGCTCATCCTGACCACCTACCAGATTGGCATAGACCAAGGACATTCCGCAAGCAGTAACGTTTTCACGCATCACTTCAATGCGTTGATGTTGTTTGCGCATGTGGAAAGGTGAACCATTCGGCACAAGCAACACCTGCGCACCGGCGTTTTTAGCGGCCTGGGGCGCTTCTTTAAACCAAGTGTCTTCACACAGATTGATACCAAAATGGATTCCTTTGACATTGATGACGAAGGGTTCAGACGACGACGAAAAATATCTTACTTCATCGAAAACCATGTCATTTGGCAAATTGTGCTTAAAATAACTACCAACAATCTCGCCATTCACTAACACCGCTACGGCGTTATAACGCTTGCCGTCAACCTCTGCAGGGTATCCAACCAAAACGTGGACATCAGGAAAAACCGCCAACTGCACAGCTAATTGATTTAAGGCATACTGTGCCTTGCTATAGAAGGCTTGGCGTAACAACAGGTCTTCGGGGGAATATCCAACCAACGACAACTCTGGTGTAACAACAATATCAGCACCTTGCCCAGCGGCTTTGCTGACGTAGTCAAAAATTTGTGCTGCGTTTCCGGTCAGGTCTCCAACCGAGCTATTCATCTGGGCGATGGCAACTTTAATGGTCATAATCGTGCAATCTGAATTGAATCAAAAATGGAATTAACATCTATCAACCAGCATTATCGCATGGGTATTGCAACTTCACTTTCGGAGATTGGTCGAGATCAATGGGATACGCTACTTCAATCGCAATTACAGCGCAATCCGTTTCTGTCATATACCTTTCTAGATGCGCTGCACGAAACGCACTGCGCGTGTAAAGCGACTGGCTGGCAGCCCTGCTTTATTACTCTCTGGGATGATGACAATCTGGTTGGTGCCTATCCCCTCTATCAAAAAATGCATTCTTACGGCGAATATGTCTTTGACTGGGCGTGGGCCGATGCTTACCAACGCTACGGATTTTCTTATTATCCTAAATTACTATCCGCCATTCCATTTACCCCGGTCACTGGGTGCCGTGCCATCGCCAGAAACACTGAAGTCCAAGAAATATTAATCGCCATACAGAAAGAAATGACATTATCAGACCAGTTCTCGTCTTGTCATACGTTGTTTTTACCTCAAGCAGATGTCGATCTATACCGAGATGCTGGATTTCTGATCCGGACAGGCGTGCAATTCCATTGGAAAAACCAAAATTATCACGACTTCGACGAATTCTTAACAACGCTGTCGGCGAAAAAAAGTAAAAACATCCGAGCCGAACGGCGCAAAGTACGCGAGCAAGGAATTTCATTTTCACACATCTCCGGCAGCGACGCGAGCGATGACGACTGGCATTTTTTCAAAAAATGCTATGACCTGACGTATGCCAATCATCGTTCGACACCCTATTTAAATCTGGCTTTCTTTCTACGTATAGGAAAAGAAATGCCTGACAATATTTTCCTGATCGTTGCTGTTAAAGACGGCGAAAAAATCGCAGCGTCGCTCCTTATTTACGATGAAGAAAGGCTCTATGGCCGATACTGGGGGTGCCTGCAATCCTACCCTTGCCTACACTTCGAAACTGCTTATTATCAAGCAATCGAACTTTGTATCCGCAAAAAAATCAACATATTTGAAGGCGGCGCGCAGGGGGAACACAAGATAGCACGTGGGTTCTTGCCAGAAAAAACCTGGTCAGCACATCTACTGGCCCGTCCTGAATTCAGTGATGCTGTTGCGCAATTTCTTAACAGGGAGACCAATGGCGTAGAGTTATATATAGATGAACTCAATCAGCATACGCCATATAGAAATCCTACAGACAAGGATACCCCTCCGACTGTCTAAGAAGCATGTACACTACTCCATCAACGTTTGGACTATTTACGTAACGACTATCAGTAGCTCCAATACGTACAATGACTTGAAATTTCGCAATGTTCAAGGCATCCTTCTGTAATGCAAAATAATTCTCAACAAGCTCCCGCACAAGCTACTGTTACCCCACTCAATAAACGAGTGGGGCGTTTTTATTTAATTGAAAAATTAGGCGTCGGTTCCACTGGCACCGTATTTCGGGGTCACGATCCAGTCATTGATCGTGACGTAGCGATTAAGATTCTCAATACGGTTCCAAACGCCAGTGATAAAAAACAAAGAGAACAGCAATTCATCAATGAAGCACGCGCAGCCGGAAGACTCTCACACCCAAGTATCGTCACTATCTTTGACGCGTCGAGCGAGGGTGGCACAACATTCATTGCGATGGAATTTTTACCAGGTCACGACCTGCGCCAGCTACTTGCCAACGGGAAAACATTTGATATTATTGAAATTGCAACAATCATAAAAAAGATCGCTGACGCATTGACGATTGCACACACGAATGGGGTCATTCATCGTGATATCAAACCTGGTAATATCTTTATATTGCCAAACAATCATCCAAAAGTAGTCGATTTTGGCATTGCCCGCGCACCCAACCGTTTAATTGATGAAAACCAACCAGCAGATGTGACTTTATTCAAAAACAACATTCTCGGCACACCCAACTACATGTCACCCGAGCAAGCAACGGGTAAGCCTGTCAACGCGCTGACCGACGTCTACTCACTCGGTGCGGTGATGTATGAAATGCTGACCCTGCAGAAGCCGTTTTACGGCAATGATATTGATAAACTATTACATCAGATTGCCAACAAGTCACCAAAATGGCCAAGTGAAGTCAATTCCGTTGTACCCGCTTCGCTATCTAAAATTGTGATGAAAGCAATGCAGAAAGACCTATCATTACGCTATCAAAGTACGGAGGAGATGTCGCAAGCGTTGTACCGCTTTCTCGCGAGAAGTGAAAAATTGAAGAAAAAAGGTAGAAACGCAGCACAAGAAGCATCAGGTTCTGACAATAAACAACCTAACGGTATCAATTCTTTACTGTTATTGAGTGCGATTGCTGTCATCGTCGCCATTGCTGCCATTGCGTTCTCAAAGCTGACGCACTAGTGCTCGATAACACAAAAAAAAAGCGATCCGTGGATCGCTTTTTTTTAAACAAATAACGTTAAGCTTTTTTGAAGTTCTCGATACCGGCGAGAATTTCTTTTTTCGCTTCTTCAGGGCCGCCCCAACCTTCGACTTTAACCCATTTACCTTTTTCAAGATCTTTGTAGTGTTCGAAGAAATGTTGAATCTGGCGCAGGCGCAGTTCATTCATATCTTCTGGCTTTTGCCAGTGTGTATAAATTGGCAAAATTTTATCCACTGGAACAGCCAGTACTTTTGCATCTTCACCACCTTCATCCGTCATGTTCAGCACGCCGATTGCGCGGCAACGAACAACAACACCTGGAATCAGTGGGAATGGTGTGATAACCAATACATCAACTGGGTCGCCATCGCCTGCGATGGTTTGTGGCACATAACCGTAGTTGCAAGGATAGTGCATAGCAGTACCCATAAAACGGTCAACGAAAATCGCGCCAGTTTCTTTGTCAACTTCGTATTTAATCGGATCTGCGTTCATTGGGATTTCAATGATGACATTGAAATCATTTGGTACATCACGACCTGCAGGAACGTTATTCAAGCTCATGTCACTCTTTCTCATTAGTATGAAGTAGTACGAATTTTTCTTTTGCGAGATTATATCGACTTTCTGTGCCGAATTGTGCATCGCAAAACAGGAACTTTACCGAATAGAACTTACGCAAACCTTGCCATCATAAATTTACACTGGAAGAATTCAGGTCAGTCGCGCCTTGAACCCGTCTTCCAGCTATTTACAGGGTCGTTGCAACTGCGCATTGACGATAGTGATAAGCCGCCTCAGTTTCTTGGCCAAGTGCTTCATGTAACTGTGCCAACTTCAGATTTGCTTCACGGACCGTAATTGCTGAAACAGCATCTGACAATGCTTGCTCCATGTGTCGCTGCGCCTTTCCCCATAATTTCTGACGCAAACACAATACACCTAAGGTTAAAGCCAGTTCAGGATCCGTTGGATGCTTCAATGACCATTTCTCACAATGATCAATTTGCGATAACAAGGCTGCTGATCCTTCTGCCGCGCCAGCTTCACGGTAGGCTCTTAAGAGTCGATCATCCCACTCCTCAAGCAATGCTTTTTCAACAATAGCTCGCGCATCATCAAACAACCCTCTTGCATTAAATGCAACCGCTGCCTGGTAGGCAACAAAAGCGGAGGTTCTGTCACTGGAAGGAATTTCATACCACACACGACGAATCGACTCCGCATCATGACCGTGATCTTTGAGCAGATCTTCGTAAGCGAGTTCTTTTAACCGAGTTGAGAGTGTCGGATGAAGTGCATGATGCTTATCCAGAGTGCGAACCAGTTTTAGTACCTCGGGCCACTTCCGTGCTTGCTGATTTGCCTTCAACGCCCAGCGCAACACCTGAATATGACGACTGCCATTGAGATGTAACTGACGCACAGCCTCCAAGGCTTTTTCAGACTGATGTTGATCGACTAGCAGTTCTGTGGACGTCACCAGCCTGGCAACTTTATAAGCTTGATCCGACTCGATACCGGTCAACCATGCATCACGTCGATCAAACTGACTCATGTGATGCGCAGCACGCGCACCGATAAGTGCTGCTACGCCGACGTTATCCGACAACTCAGAAGCACGAATAGCCGCTTTTTCGGCATAGCCGAAGCGTCCTTCAAACAGAGTCCGAACCGCTTCTCGCAACGCTTTGTTACCATCACGTTCGCGTTTACCCTGACGATATGCAGCGACCTTTTTCGGCATTTTTCTGGCAGTAACAATCGCACCCATGATCACATAGATAACAACAAACAAGGCCACCAGCGAAAATAAAAATAAATTTAAAGACAAGTCTATCCGGTACGGCGGAAAAAAAACGACCACATTACCAGGATTAAAACGTGCGCCAATTGCCAGACCAACGGCAAGCGCAAACAGGATCAGAAGCCGGATAAAAATTCGCATACGTTAAGGCTTCACTTTGTAGTTACGAACAGCATTCAAGCTCTCTGACAGGGTCGGCATTTCAATTGATAAATTGCTGCTCTGCACTTGCACCAACAGAGCCTGGACCGTCTGTGTCTGCTTCGCACGGGTATCAAAATACTTTGCTACTGCGTCCTGCGACGCATTGATGTCACTACGGAAAACGGCTTCGTTACGTGACAATAAAGCTAAACGCGCATTTAAGAGGCGTAATTTCAGGTTTTCACGTGCAAAATAAGACTGTGTCGGCGCTAGTAATAAGGCGTCAGGAGTTTCAACACTACGGATGCGCACGAGTTGCTTAACCTCACCCCACATCTCACTGGAAAAACTTTGCCACGCATCTTGCAAACGCACACTCCAGGTAACATCACTGACGTCTTCAATCGCTTTCGAGTCCGATTTACCTGACTTTTCTGGCGACTGTTTGCTCTGAGATTTAGGCAATACGCGCAGCGGTGTTTTCAATGGCGTCGCAGTCACAACAGACTTTTCGTCGACCCACAGTGGCATCCGATCAACCTGAGCAATGACACTATCAAGACGCAGAGCAATGCCAGGCAAGTCCAGTGAAGGTAATGCCTTAAGTTTTTCGATGTCTTTGGCAATCGCACGTCGGATCACGATAAATTGCGGTTTATCCGATTTAGCCAAACGACTGTCCGCATTTTGCAAAGCGATCAATGCCCCTGGAACATTGCCTGCGAGCTGCAATTGCTGACTCGCAGTCGACAACACTTGCTCAATCTCGGCTAACGCCCACTCATCACGATTTTTAGATAAATCCTGATAGAGCTGCTCGAGAGCGAGTTGCTGACTTTGTGCTTCAGACTGTTTACCTTCAAGCAAAATCACCTTTGCCTGAATCTCTTTGGTTGATTCCTGGACGTTTTTTGCAAGGATTTTTGTCTCACTGCTGGTTGTATCGGCACTCAGCAGACGCCGAGCAACCTCTTCACGCAGGGAACTTATCTGGTTCTGGGATGACCACCAATTGGCGGCCAAAAGTACCGCTAACACACCGGACAGCAAATAAGCTGGCTGAGTCCAATTAGCGTCTTTCACGACCACTTGTACAGGGGCCCCTGCAGTCTGGATGGGAGGCTGCTCAGGATTCTGAGTTGGCGCAGATGCGCCGGAATTTATTTGCTGTTCGTTCATACGAGAGATTGTAACGCGACAAGCACGGATTCGTCGCCAGATGCGGTTAAAGTGATGAAATGAAACCCCAGACGTTGCGCGGTCTCCGCAATACGCACATGAGGAACGATAATTTCTTGATGTTGCAGTTTTGCCACGAACTCACCAGATTGTAATTGTTTAACCCAATCCACCAATGTTCGCAAAGCCTCAGAACTCGTAATAACCCATCGATTGTCCACACTTAACAACTGCATCAACTCTGCCTGTTTGCGCCCATCAAAATCAGGAGTCATGCGCTCATAGGAAGATAGCAGCTGAACTTCAGCCCCCGCCGAACGCAGGGCATCTGACAAAAACTCACGCCCTCCGTTTCCGCGCACGATTAACACCTTCTTCCCTGCGAGGGCATCAGTATCAAGCACCTCAAGCAAGGTTTCAGAATCGGTCTTTAACGTATTGGCAGGGCTGACAATACGTGTATTTTGCTCCGTTAAGCCATAGCGGACGAGCGCATGTCGACTTCCGCTCCCCATGACTGCGATTGTTAATGATGGCGGCCAGTTAGTCACATGCGGCATAAATGCATCGATTGCATTTGGACTGACAAAAACCACAAGCGAAAATTGATCTAAGGCATCAGCTTCTTTAGCAATCTCACGCTGATCTTCCAACGCGCGAATGTCGATCAACGGAAACAAAATTGCCTCGGCGCCGATGCGCCTGACTTTTTCAGCAAAATCACGAGCTTGTGCGATGGGACGGGTAATGATGACCTTGTGTGGGTACATTAACTATCCAATTAGTCTTGCGCCTGGATTTTGCATACTGCCAAGATATCTTCCGCATTTTGTGCCTCAAGCGCTGCAGTTATTTTTTGCGCTAATCCAGCGCCATCCATCGCAGCACCATACACCTCTGCTTTTGCGACACGCAGCCCATCAGGTGTCGCAACCATAGCACGCAAATGCATATCTACACCGTTAATGATGGCGTAGGCCGCCAAAGGAATCTGGCAACTTCCACCAAACGCTTTTGAAATCGCCCGTTCTGCATGCACTGCCTGCGCGGTCGGCACGTGGTTCAATGGCGCAAGCCATGCCGCAAGTTCGGGGCGATTATCTGGAATTTCAATTGCCATCGCACCCTGTCCAGCTGCTGGCAAACTTTCTTCTGGCTCCAGATAAGCAGCAATACGCTGCGACAATCCAAGACGCTTCAAGCCAGCTGCAGCAAGAATTATGGCAGCGTAATCACCGTCATCTAATTTGCGCAAGCGAGTATCGAGATTGCCACGTAAAGGCTTGATGATCAAATGTGGAAAACGGGCCGATATTAACGCTTGGCGACGCAGGCTGCTGGTACCGACAATCGACCCTTCAGGTAGATTATCTAACGATGAATAGAGATTTGAGACAAATGCATCGCGCGGATCTTCACGCTCGAGGACCGCAGCCAGTGCAAATCCATCTGGCAAATCCATCGGCACATCTTTGAGCGAATGCACCGCCAAATCCGCAGCGCCGTCAGCCATGGCGACTTCTAGCTCTTTGACAAACAAGCCCTTTCCACCCACTTTCGAGAGTGCTCGATCCAGAATTTGATCACCACGAGTGGTCATTCCTAAAATTTCAACCACACAATCTGGATACAAACCCATAAGGCGATCACGGACATTCTCTGCCTGCCACATAGCAAGACGACTCTCACGTGAAGCAATAACTAATTTTTTAGGAGAAACAACGGTCAAGGTAGATATCTTTCTATTTACGTAAATGGCAATAAATCGTACGGCAATAGGCCATACAACGCCGTTATCGGCAATTTTACCATTTCAGACTCATGATTCTGGCGACAAGACACGGTAAAATCGACAGAGTTTTTGACAAATATACCCAAACTTGACACATATTCTTTAGTAACGGCATCATAGTGTCCTAATTAGACGCAGATTTTAAAGATGCCGCCATGATTGAGCGGCATTTTTTTACGTAAACGCCGAAATCAACAGAATACGTTAGCAGCAAATACGACACAAACACGACTCAAGACCGCTTTAAGCACGAAAGTGATGGAATATCTATGCAAGCAAGTACCCCAGAAAATAAAAACCACCTTATTCTGACAGGTGATCGTCCGACCGGCCCTCTGCACCTTGGCCACTTTGTAGGCAGCCTACGCAACCGCGTCAAATATCAGCATCAGTATCAGCAGTACATCATGCTCGCCGATGCACAGGCGTTAACCGATAACATGGATGATCCAGCAAAAGTACATAACAATGTACTGGAAGTTGCCTTGGACTATCTCGCAGTAGGTATCGATCCGACAAAATCAACGATTTTCATTCAGTCACAGATTCCGGAATTAACCGAACTGACGTTTTACTACCTTAATTTGGTTTCAGTAGCCCGTCTTGAACGCAATCCAACGATCAAACAAGAAATCATCCTGAGAAACTTTGAACGTGATATCCCTGCAGGCTTCCTGACCTACCCTGTCAGCCAAGCGGCGGACATCACAGCATTTAAAGCGAGCCTCGTTCCTGTCGGGGAAGATCAGATTCCGATGATTGAACAGACCAATGAAATTGTTCGCCGCTTCAACCGTCTGGTCAATAAAGATATTCTCGTTGAATGTCAGGCTCTGGTACCAGAGATCGGCCGCCTGCCGGGTATTGATGGTAAGGCAAAAATGAGTAAATCCTTGGGCAATACGATTAACCTTGGTGCCAGTGCAGCAGAAATTAAAGCGGCCGTCCGCAATGTGTATACAGACCCACTGCATCTACGCGTTGCTGACCCTGGACATCTTGAAGGGAACGTTGCGTTTATCTACCTCGATGCATTCGATGAAGATAAAGAAGGCCTGCAAACCATGAAGGATCATTATGTCCGTGGCGGCCTCGGTGATAGCGTCGTCAAATCTAGACTGGAAGGCATCTTACAAGATCTGATCGCCCCCATCCGTGAGCGACGCGAAGAGTTCGCCAAAGACCGCGGCCAAGTATTGCAAATGCTCAAAGAAGGCACTCGCAAGGCACGCGAAATTGCCGCGCAGACCACTGACGAAGTAAAAGCTGCTATTGGCTTAAAACATTTCTAAAGCAACAAGACGTTTCTGCACAGTCTCTGTCGACTTGCGATCCAGATAGGCACCTGCCTCAGATGGCCCTCACGTGGCGTCATCTGAGGCATTTTTATTTTGGATTCGATAAAGGACTGCACACCCTTCATTGACAATACTCGATCGATTCGCTAACTTAAAACTTGTTCTTTATCAAAAGAACAAACGCGAAAATAGCGCATGATGAATCAACTCAATGATGCATTAATGGTGCATTTACAAAGGACATTTTATGTACACCAAAATCCTACTGCCAACTGACGGTTCTGAATTGGCCACCGCGACTATTCGCGAGGGCATTGAATTCGCAAAACAAATCAATGCGAAAGTCGTTGCCCTATTCGTCGCTAGTAATTATCAATATCCGATTTATATCGACATCATTCCACCAAACACTCCGACCGAAGAAGAATATCAGGCGGCAATGAGAAGTTACGGGGGAGCGTACCTCGACGCTGCTAAGTTCGTCGCCGAACAGGCTAGCGTACCATTTGAGGGTCTGGTCCAATTTAATGATTCTGCTGCCAAAGAAATCGTTCATACCGCTCAAGAGCACAATTGCGATTTAATCTTTATGGGCTCCCACGGCCGTAGTGGCGTCGGCAGTTTATTACTAGGAAGCACGACAGCCAAGGTGTTGTCTTTATGCAATATACCAGTACTGGTTCACCGCACCAAAAACCACTGAAAACGGCTTTTTTCTGGGATACAACATCCTTGAACGTGGTTGTACAGTACAATAGTGTATGCCTTGCAACTTTCCTTGCAATGAACCTTTACTATGTACTCATTCAATGATTCGTATTCTGATTGCCGATGACCATACCATCATGCGTGAAGGTTTAAAACGCATCCTTGATGGCAACGATGACATTCTCGTCGTTGCAGAAGCGATAGATGGTTTTGATACCTTAGATAAAGTCAGAAGTGTTACGTTTGACGTATTGCTGATGGATTTATCGATGCCAGGCCGCAGTGGCGTGGATTTGATTCGTCAGATTAAAGATGAGTTTCCAAAACTACCGATTCTGATCTTGACCATGCACGAAGAAGAACAGTATGCAGTGCGTGCTATTCGTGCAGGTGCGCGCGGTTACCTAACCAAAGAAAGTGCAGGCACCCAATTGGTGACAGCATTACGCAAGGTTGCCTCAGGACGCCCGTATATCAGCATTGAGGTAGCAGAACAACTTGCAATGAATGCAATGCCGGCCGATGACAACTTGCCTCACGTCAGCTTATCGGATCGCGAATTTGAAGTATTCACGCATTTGGTCAAAGGTAAGACCATTACCGAAATCGGCGATCTTTTGCATCTCAGTGTAAAAACGGTCAGTACGCATAAAATGCGGATCATGCAAAAAATGAACATGAATAATATATCAGACCTTGTTCAGTACGCCGTGGCGCACCATTTACTGACGCCGAACGCCTAACGCGTCAGCCGTTTCTCCCATCCCCCCACCTTTTTGTAGGAAAACTCCTACAACATCAGCAAATAATCCGATAGATCAAATCAGCATCTCCTGATTTAAATCAACACGTAGATTCGCGATAATGAACACAAGCAAACAAAGCGGTGTTCATCCTCCAAAGCATCATGAATTTATTTATCGTCGAAGACTCTGTCCTGATTCAGAATCGGTTAATCCGGTTCGTTGAAGAAGTTCCAGGCATCCATGTTATTGGCGTATCAGGCGATATTGAATCTGCTTTTGAGAGAGTCCTTAATAGCGAAACCGATGCAATCATCCTCGATCTCCAATTGGGTACTGGCAATGGTTTGCAACTATTAAAAAGCATTAAGCAAAGAAAACCCTTAGTAAAAATCGTTGTTCTGACTAACCACTCAACTGATGACAATCGCCAACATGCGATGCGTGCCGGTGCTGATGGTTTTTTGGATAAATCAACTGACTTTGAACGGATACCAGATTTTCTGCACCGTTGGCAAATACCGAATTTCTCAAATCACATTAATTAATACTTTGCATCTTACTCTCTGGAGACTCACATGACTACAGCAGCGCTTTCATCCCGCCAATCAAGCCTGAGAACACCAGTTAACAAGGCTCTCTTGTCCACCAACATCAACGAGGCTGGCTGGCGTTGTCATGGTAACTTATGGTCCAATTTGCGTGAGGTATGCGATTTATTGCACATCGCAGCGCCAGCCAGTTCATCCAATGAAGAAATTCTGTTTCAACATGTACGCTTCAAAGCAGGTCAACGCATTCACACGATTGGTCAAAGTTTTGATACGCTTTATATTGTGAATTCTGGCTTCCTGAAAACTGTGCTGATTGATGAATATGGTAATGAGCAAGTATTGAGCTTTCCAATGAAAGGCGACTTACTGGGTATCGATGGTATTCATTCGCAGCACCATGCTTCTGAGGCAGTTGCTTTATCTGATTGCGACGTCATTCTACTGCCATACAAAGCATTCACTGCTTTAGGTCATACTTACGCTGAATTGGAGCATGCCATGTTCAATGTAATGAGCCGCGAGTTGGTTCGTGAACAGTTAATGATCGGCATGTTAAGCGCGTTGAGTGCTGAAGCAAAAGTGGCCCGTTTCCTGACCAATCTTGGCGACCGTTTCAGTCAATTAGGCTACTCTGGTCGTTCATTTAACCTGCGCATGACACGTCACGAAATCGGCAGCTACCTAGGTCTGACTTTGGAAACAGTCAGCCGTACATTGTCCGCTTTCAATGAAATGGGTTTGATCAGTGTTGACCAACGCGAAATCTGCCTGCTCGACCCAACAACCCTTAAAACCTTGCGCCGCTTGCCACCGGCAAAAGCACGCAGTAAAGTCAGCGAGAAAGTCTCGTCTCTGGTTGGCAAAAAATTATTGCAACAATGGAGTTCTGAAGCCGCAGTTGCAGTATAAATGAAGTAAGCTAAACCACAGAATCAAAAAAGCACGAAGTGTCGTCCTTCTATTGATAAAAAGCGGGCCAGCCAAAAAATGGCTCCACCTGCGCTACGTTAAGGAGCAATGTCATGTCATATAAAACCATCCTCGTCCATGTCGATGAATCTGATCGTTCACAAATAAGAGTCAAGTTTGCCGCAGATATTGCACGTAGCGAAGACGCGCATCTGGTTGGTACGGCAGTTACGGGCGTCTCCCGATTTATTTACCAAGATGGGAATATCAGTGCCAGTGATCCAAATTTAACAATTCATCTGAATTTTTTAAAAGAACGTGCTGAGAGAGCTGTCGAAGAATTTAACAAAATCGTCGATCATATCGGTGTGCCGTCTTTTGAATCTTCTATTGCCAATGATGAAGCAGGTGGTGGCATTGGTTTGCAAGCGCGTTATAGCGACTTGGTTGTACTTGGTCAAACCAATCGCGATGAACCCTCCCCTTCCGTACTTCCCGACTTTCCAGAGTACATTGTGCTTAACTCTGGGCGTCCAGCATTAATTATTCCTTATGCTGGTGACTTTCATTCGGTTGGTAAACGTCCCCTTATCTCATGGGATGCCAGCAGAGAAGCGACCAGAGCGGTAACCGATGCGATTCCCCTCCTAAAAAAAGCCGATTTGGTGCAGGTAGCAATTTTCAACACCAAAGCAACACCAGATGCACATGGCGAGCAACCTGGGGCGGATATTGCTCTCTATCTTGCAAGACATGGCATCAAAGTCGAAGTATCAGTACATAAAACTTCAACAGATATTGGTAATGCCTTGCTGTCGCTGGCGAACGATCTTAATAGCGACATGATAGTGATGGGCGGCTATGGTCATTCACGCTTCAGAGAGATGATTATGGGCGGCGTAACAAGAACTATTCTTGAGAGCATGACAGTTCCGGTATTTATGTCTCACTGAGTTTAGGTTTTGCCTCATGCAGGACTGGCGAAACGAATAACGACAACAAAGGCGCTCGATGATTCGGACGCCTTTTTTAATTCATCAGCCGCTATTTTTTGGGAAATTGCCTTTAAAATAGATCGCCGGAAATCAATTTTCACGAGTTCAGTGCTGCTGACAACGTTAAAGAACAAAAAACAGCAGCTACCGTCAATATGCAATCGACAGAACCAGGCGTTGTCACTTTTATCCAATCTACTTGACGCATTCCATGCCCCATTCAATCTCCAACATCAGCTTCAGACTCACACGGGCTAGCTGGTTAATCAGCATTTTACTCGTCATCTCCGTTATTTTATGGGGTAGTCAGGGACGACTCTCCTTTATCGGCGTCACACACCCACTGTCGATGCATACTTTTTTAGAAACGGTCACTATCGTCATCTTTGCCTCGGTTTTTATTGTGTGCTGGAACGCGTTTGGCGATACACGAAAAAAAAGTAGCGCAATTTTAGCCGTGGCCTTTTTATGCACTGCAATCTTGGGTTTTTTGCACTCAATAACCTTCCAAGGCATGCCTGGATTTGAGACCGCTATCGATATGCATAAGTCGCTGAGTTTTTGGCTAGCATCACGCACTATCATCTCAGCAACACTACTTGGCTTAGCCTTAGATCCTAAAGATACTGATTTCAGCCAAAAACAATCGTACCTTACCTTGTCGATTGGATTGTTTTCTACGCTGTTCATCGCCACCATCATTTTTATCCATCCCACTACTTTACCCCTAACTTTTAATGAAGGTGCAGGGCAAACCGTTTTCAAAATCGGATACGAAATGGGGCTAGTGCTGCTTAACTGCGTGACAGCCCTCTTGTTTTACAAACATGCACTACGTTTTGAGACAGACAAAAGAGCTGAACATATCCATATCGACCGCATACCATTATTTTTTGCCAGTGCGTTAATGGCCATGTCGGAAGTATATTTTTCACTTTATTCGTCGACCGGCGACATCAACATTGTAATTGGCCACTCTTTTCAGCTATTAGCGGCGATCGCTATCTATCGTAGTATGGTCGCAGTAAATATTCATACGCCTTATTCCGCCTTGATAAAAACAGCAGCACATCTGGTCACGTCAACCGAAGAATTGACACTGCAACGTGAACGACTGAGTCGCATGATTGATACAGCCATTGATGGAATTATTACCGTCAACGAAAAACAAATTATCGTTATCGCCAACCCTGCCGCTGCCGTCATTTTTGGATATCCGGCGAACAGTCTTATCGGCGCACCACTGAGTCAACTCATCCCTATGCGCCACAGGCATAACCATGGCAATCACATGAAAGCATTTGGTGAGGCAGGAACCACCCGCCGAAAAATGGGAAACCATTACGAAGATTTCTACGTAACAGGCAGCAAAGCCGATGGCGAAGAATTTCCGATTGAGGCCTCAATTGCGCACCAAATGGAAAAAGGCGAGCGCTTCTACACTGTTATTTTCAGGGATATTACAGACAGAAAAATTGCTAAAGAAAAAATGGCAGCCTATCACTCACAACTCAGCCAGTTATCAAACACCCTGCAAAGCATCCGCGAAGAGGAACGCAAACATATCGCCCGCGAATTACATGACGACCTAGGACAACTGCTGGCTGCGCTCAGGATGGACTTATCGTTACTACAGAGAGACCAGCAACTAGTCGAAACTAATCAGCTAACGATCAACAGCATGGATCATCTAATCCTGACAGCGATTACCACCCTGCGCCGGATCGCGACTGATTTAAGACCGCGCGCGCTGGATGAAGGTGGCTTATTTTTTGCCCTACAAACATTACAAAAAGATTTTTCACATAGGCATAACATTGACTGTGATCTCATCGCTAATGAAGAGCTACTGACCCTTGACGATGCACGTAGCACGGCTATTTTTAGAATCGTTCAGGAATCGCTGACGAACGTCGCTCGTCATGCACAGGCAAACGAAGTCCAGATAGAATTCCATCGAAGTAGCGAACAACTGCGCTTTACCATTTCTGACAACGGTAAAGGTATCGATGAATCAGACATGCAAAAAACACAATCTTTCGGTTTGGTCGGTATGCGTGAACGCGTCAAAGCAATGCATGGAGAGTTTAACGTTGTGAGTGATGTGAATGAAGGGACAACTTTATTTATAGAGTTACCCTTAGCCGATTCTGACAATGAAGACAACTAGGTTAAATATGAAAAAATTTTGGCATCTGCACAAAAAAAGAACTATCCTGGGAACACGTTCGTATCGTCCTTCCTAGCATTTAACCGGAGTTAATGATGTCCATTTCTTCACTTAGCAGTGGCTTGTCTGGCTTGATTGCCAACACTAAAGCGCTTGATAGCACGGCTAACAACATTGCGAACGTCAATACAAATGGATATCAACCTGAGGTCGCTAATTTTGAACAGGGGTCAAATAATGGCGTGACTGTTCATATCAGCAAAGCCGGTGCGGCGGCCGCATCGACTGATAGCCAGAGTGGCACCGATTTAGCAAAAGAAACGGTGAATTCAATTCAGTATGCGGCCAGCTTTAAGCTCAATGCGCACGTTGTGAAAACAGCGGATCAGGTAATGGGAACCTTAATCAATACCAAAGCATAAACAACGCGCCCCCCCCCCAACACAACACGCCTTAGCGTGATCAGCACGAAGCAACAATATTTACGTCGCTGGGATAACGCATAGAAATGACGGCATCTGGTGCATATCGAAATACCATAGGCCGAGTGCGCCAATCGATATGAGAGTGACCCCACCCATATTCCTTAACCAGGCTGGAACGTGTCCTCTGTTTGCAATAGCAAACAGACCTTGACTAAACAATAAATGCGGCAACGCGCTGAGTCCAAAAAGCAGCATCAACATGGCACCAGCAAACCAGTCACCAGAAAGCAAAGCAAATGGGATAACGCTATAGAGCAAACCACACGGCAAACATCCCCATGCCAACCCTGTTAAAAATGGATAACGGATGCCATTTTTCAGCGACGGCAGCTTACTAAAAAATCGCTGTTGCCAAGTCGAAAAGAAATGACTTAACCATTGAAATGGTACAGTCACACCCAATACCCTTATCCCTAAAGCAACCAAAGCCAGATTTCCAAACACAAACAAGAACTGCTGGGCGGGCAGATAAGGTCGCAAGATCAGACCAGCGTTACCTAAACCACCAAATAAAGCGCCCACTAACATGTAGGTTGAAATCCGCCCAGATTGCAATAACAACTGAAAGGACAACGACGAGCGATTCACCGCAAGTGAACTGACGCGGGAGGCATCTCGAACTGCGTTATCGGCATGGATAGGGATGATCTTTTCACGGCGGATTCCTGCCTGGTTCAACAGCGTCGAGATCCCTCCACACATACCAATGCAGTGCACGCCACCAGCGACACCAGCAGTGATTGCAGCAAGTGCCAAAGGCAGAGTCAACATAGAGTTAAATTAAACGTGAGTATTTGGCCGCAGTTTGTTTCGCCAGATAGCCATCAAATGCCATACCAAATGCTCTAACAAATAAACGCCCCTTCGGCAATACACGAATACCAGCATCACTGATACCAACTAATCCCTCCGATGCGTATGCCTGCATCTGACGTAATTCAGTATCAAAATAGTCATTAAAGGAAATGCCAAACTGACTTTCAACATCACTGAAATTGACGCCCGTACTACACATCATATCCATAATAATTTGGCGACGCATCAGATCATCCTGATTCAGGTCGAATCCCTTCTCCACTGGCAACTTACCGTGATCTAGGCACGCATAATATTCATCGAGCGTCCGTAAGTTTTGTACGTAAGAATTGCCCACCTTGCCAATCGCCGACAATCCAAGCGCTATCAGATCGCAGTCAGAGCGGGTGGTGTAGCCCTGAAAGTTTCTGTGCAAACTTCCATCGAGCGTGGCTTTAGCGAGGCTATCATCCGGTTTTGCAAAATGATCAAGACCAATATAGACATAGCCTTCCGCAAGCAACCGACGCAGGGACATCAGAAAAATTTCAAGACGTTGTTCGGCAGAAGGCAAATCCGCTTCTGCGATACGACGTTGTGGCTTAAAGCGTGTCGGCAAATGTGCGTAGTTGTATAACGCAATGCGGTCCGGCGACAGACTGATAACCTGATCCAGCGTTCTGGAAAAACTTTCTAATGATTGTTTTGGTAGTCCATATATCAAATCAAAATTAATCGATTCAAAGCCAAAGCGACGACTCTCTTGTATGGTGCGTGCCACCATATCAAACTCCTGAATCCGATGGACTGCTTTTTGCACATCAGGGTCAAAGTCCTGCACGCCGAGACTGGTGCGATTAAAACCGATTTCTTGCAGAATTTCGAGTGATTCAGAGGTGACCGTCCGTGGATCGATTTCAATCGAAATCTCAGCATCATCCGTAAAGTCAAAATGCTGGCGCAGCATCGCCATTAACTGACGCATTTCGTCGTGACTGAGGAAAGTCGGCGTACCACCACCCAGATGAAGTTGGCTGAGTGTTTCGCGCTCTGCCAAATGCGCAGTGACCATCTTTAACTCTTTTTCCAGATAGGTCAGATAAATCGCTGAGCGACTACGGTCTTTGGTAATTACTTTATTACAGGCACAGTAATAACAAAGTGACGCACAAAAAGGAATATGAATATACAGCGACAGTGGCGGCTTATTGGCTAAACCACTGCGCTGTTTTAAATAGGATATGTAAGAATCAGCCGTAAAATCTGCGTGAAAACGATCTGCAGTCGGATACGAGGTGTACCGTGGACCGAAAGAGTCAAAACGTCGAATTAACTCTTCAGGTATTTCAATGGCAGGGAAAACAGCTGATTCAGTGGTATTCATAAAGTGAGTTCGATTCTAATGAGCTTTTTGCACAAGTAAGGCAGTCAAACCACTAGAAAGAATTCCGAGCAACCAAAATGCAAAAAAGCCCACCGTGTAGACGCCCGAACTATGCATTTGCAAGCGTTCATCTAACACGATCAACTCCATCGGATCAACGAGACTAAAAAATAATCCTGTGGCAGCACAGGCCATCAAAAAAGCCGGCCACAACACTATCATCAACATGGGTCGCAAAGATGCTTTGCGATGAACCAACATCGTATGTTCCATTCTCGTCCCCTTCTAGTGATTTAATAAGGACCAATACAAAACTGCTGCAGCGACATGAAGCCTCACCGAGAAAATCTTCTATCAGCCCTTTAACTTGCCAGTTAACAAATCTTAGGGAAGCGCTTCAATTATGACGCTCTTAATTGCGCAACCTTTTGCTCTGGCTCAAACCAATCGCCTGTTAGTCTCCAGTCAGATGCTTCCAACTTGAGATGAAACAATTTAACAGAGTTAGAAGAAATATTCGAGATGAGTTTTGAATCACCTTCATAAACGCCAGGGCTGACTTGTGTCATCGGCAGGCGACGAATAATTTCAGCGACCGACATACCATCCGATGCGGCACTTGCAATACTGAGTTGCAGTGAATTTGGAAATGCCCCCTTACCTTCGAGCTTCATACGGATTTTATTGCTGGTCGCATCAAAATTGAGCGTTGCGCTCATTTGCAACTCTCTCGCCTTCGCATCACGCTGAATATCCTTATCGATCATCAAGCCTTGCTTATAATAATCTTCTGCGACCACTTTATCCGAGCCAAGAAACGCCAGCGCTCCGGTAAAAATACTCGCACAAACAACTACTAACGGGCCACCAACCACCAGGAGCAACCACGGTTCTTTATACCAGTGATCTTTTTTCTTCAGAGTCAGAACGGTGCTCATTACATCTCCTTATCGTGGAACTAAAAATACAGCTTTTTCAATGACTTTAACATCCGGCGCATCCAAATCTTTAATTTCAAAGCGAATTCGATTTGAGCCAGGTTGCAACACGTTTGCTGGTACGCGGACACGGATCGGTACCGCTGTCGCGTTGGCAGATTTCACATCAACCACCTCATTGTTAAGGACGATTGCACCAGGAACCCCAACGATCTCCACACTATAGCGACGAGCAGATTCTTGCGTATTCATCACTTGCAAGCGATATACGTTTTCAATCGCCCCCATCTCGGTGATCTTAGGCATCGTCCGATCACGAATCACGTCTACTTTGAGCGGGACGTGGTAAAACAAAGAAATAGCAGTCACTAAGATAATCAGACTTAGCAAGCCAGAATAGATCAGCGTACGCATACGGAAAACCCGCGCCCACATGGCTTTCTGATCCAGCTTACGGGTAAGCGCATGTTCAGTGGTATAGCGAATCAAACCACGCTCATAACCCATTTTATCCATGACCTGGTCACAACCGTCAATACACAAGCCACAGGCAATACATTCATATTGCAAACCATTGCGGATATCAATACCCGTCGGGCATACCTGAACGCAGATACTGCAATCAACACAAGAGCCCAAGCCTTTTGCCTTGAAATCAACCTTCTTGTTACGCGAGCCACGTGGTTCGCCGCGCTCGGTATCGTAAGTAACGATCAACGTGTCCTTATCAAACATCGCACTTTGAAAGCGGGCATAAGGGCACATGTATTTACATACTTGTTCACGTAACCAGCCTGCGTTGCCGTAAGTAGCAAAACCATAAAACAACAGCCAGAAGGTTTCCCACGGGCCAAGCGCGAAATGTCCAATCTCTAACGCTAATTGTTTAATCGGCGTGAAATAGCCGACAAAAGTGAAACCAGTCCACAAACCGATTGTCAGCCAGATGAAATGCTTGACAAATTTCAGCGAGAATTTGCGCCCAGTTAAAGGACCCGCATCGAGTTTGATCCGTGCGTTCCTGTCACCTTCCACCTTACTCTCAACCCACAAAAATATTTCCGTATAAACGGTCTGCGGACAAGCGTAGCCGCAAAATAAGCGGCCTGCGATTGCTGTAAACAGAAACAGGGAGAGTGCAGAGATGACGAGTAATACCGCCAGATAAATAAAATCCTGAGGCCAGAAAACCAGGCCAAATATATAAAATTTCCGTGAAACCAAATCAAACAATACCGCTTGCCTGTCATTCCAATTCAACCAGACCGTGCCATAAAACAGCAACTGCGTTAATGCCACCATTATCCAGCGCCGGGATGCAAACCAGCCTTTCTGTGAACGTGGGTAAATCTTTTTACGCTCTTCAAACAGGGCGAGTTCAGCTTCCTCGATCGGCACTTGAATAATGGGGATTTGTTTCATTTTTTACTTCTTTTTAAAAAAACACTTACTTCACAACAGCATTTACATCAGTCGCTGGCGTAGCTGCAGAAATTTGTTTCAATGCTGCGGTATCTGCATCGGACACTTTTGCTGCACCGGTATTAGACAAACTCCAGACATACGCTGCCAGCAAATGAATCTTGCCTGGTGTCAGGATAGTTTTATGCGCCGGCATTTGATTGTTACGACCTTTATTAATCGTTTCCATAATAGTGTTGATATCACCACCATAGAGCCAGATCTTATCAGTCAGGTTTGGCGCGCCAATCACTTGACTTCCTTTGCCGTCCATGCCGTGACATGCGGCACAAGCTGCGAACTTAGGCTTACCAATTGCCGCTTTAATCGGATCATGAGCGGAATCAGAAAGGCTTAAGACATAGTTCGCGACATTGCGTACATCATCATCCGTTCCGATAACAGCACCCATTGGTGGCATCTGACCATGGCGACCTTCAGTAATGGTCAATTCAATAGTCTTAGGATCCCCACCATACAACCAGTCACTGTCCGTCAGATTTGGATAGCCTTTTCCGCCTTGCGCATCTGAACCATGACATTGAGAGCAAGTATTGAGAAACAAGCGCTGACCGATCTCATGGGCCTGTGGATCACGGGCAACATCTTTGATATCCATCGCGAGATATTTATTAAAGATAGGACCGTATTGCGCCTCACCATCCTTCATTTCCTTCTCATACTCACCTACCTGGCTCCAACCCAATGAACCCTGACGAGCTCCAAAACCAGGATATGCAATCAGATACCCAACACCAAAGATTACAGTGAGATAGAACATCCATTTCCACCATTGTGGCAATGGATTATTCTGCTCCATCAAATCGCCATCCCAAACATGCCCTGTGGTTTCCGCAGGTAAAGGTTTTCCGTCCGTTCCAACCTTAACCTTAACTTTCGATTGCGACCACAACAGCACTACGCAGGCAGCCATACTTATGGCGACAACGATGGAAATCCCTATTCCCCACCATTCATTAAAGAAATCAGCCATGACTATTTCCCATCCTCATTTTCAATTGGCAACCGAGCCATTTTCTCGAAACGCTCCTTGTTACCGGAGCTAAACGCCCAGTAGACAATGCCTAAGAATACAAACAGGCTGATCACCGTCACCACACTGCTCAGGATCGTGAAATTCATAATTTTCCCTTTCTCAAAAAGTGATAACCCAAGGAAGCACTTTTCTTAATTTTTGTTTTTAATTGCAGTTCCTAAAACTTGCAGGTAAGCGATCAACGCATCCAGCTCAGTCTTATTCTCCAGCTCAGTCGGACCACCAGCAATTTCTTCGTCGGTGTATGGAACACCCAAGGTTTTCATTGCTTTCAACTTCGGTACGATGTCAGCCGGAACCAACTGCGTTTTACCTAACCACGGATAGGCAGGCATATTTGATTCGGTCACCACTGAACGAGGATCCGTCAAGTGATCACGATGCCAGTTGTCGCTGTAACGTCCCCCAACACGTGCTAGGTCAGGGCCAGTACGTTTACTACCCCATTGGAATGGATGGTCATAAACAGATTCTCCAGCGACCGAATAGTGGCCATAACGTTCCGTTTCAGCGCGAAACGGGCGAATCATTTGCGAATGGCAGCCGTAGCAACCTTCGCGCAAATAGATGTCGCGACCAGCTAATTGCAATGGTGTGTAAGGCTTCAGACCTTGCACTGGCTGCGTGGTTGTTTTCTGAAAAAACAGCGGAACGATTTCCACCAGACCGCCGACACTGATCGTCAAAATAACCAGTATCAGCATCAAGCCGACATTACGCTCGATCAGATCATGAGTAAAATTGCGCATCAAACTTCTCCTTTTGATTTCTCTGACTTATTTCTGCTAACTATGCGTGCGCATGTGCAGCAGGCAAAGCAGGAATCGCGTTATTGACTGGCTTGGCACCCATCAACGTTTTTGCTACGTTATAGGCCATCACCACCATGCCACTCAGGTACATTGCACCACCAGTCAAACGAATCACGTAGTAAGGGAAAGTCGCTTTGACAGTTTCAACGAAGGTATAAGTTAAGGTACCGTCTTCATTCACTGCACGCCACATCAAACCTTGCATAACGCCGGCAATCCACATAGAAGCGATGTACAACACAACACCGATCGTTGCAACCCAAAAATGCACTTCAATTAAACGCTTACTGTACATTTGTGTTTGACCAAACAAACGTGGAATCAAGTAATACAAACTACCGATGGAAATAAAGCCAACCCATCCCAACGCGCCTGAATGCACGTGACCAATAGTCCAGTCAGTATAGTGAGACAAAGCGTTCACTGTTTTGATCGCCATCATAGGTCCTTCAAATGTCGACATACCGTAAAACGATAAAGACACGATAAGGAAACGCAGAATTGGATCAGAACGCAACTTACTCCACGCACCAGACAAAGTCATAATGCCGTTGACCATACCACCCCAAGACGGCGCCAACAGGATCAGCGAGAACACCATACCGATAGACTGCGCCCAATCAGGCAACGCTGTGTAGTGCAAGTGATGCGGACCCGCCCACATGTATGTGAAAATCAATGCCCAGAAGTGGACGATAGATAAACGATAAGAATAAACCGGACGTTCGATTTGCTTAGGAATGAAGTAATACATCATGCCAAGGAAACCCGCAGTCAGGAAAAAGCCGACCGCATTGTGCCCGTACCACCATTGCACCATCGCATCTTGTACACCCGAATAGGCTGAATAAGATTTCAACAGCGATACAGGAATCGCTGCACTGTTGACGATATGGAGAATCGCAACCGCAATAATGAAAGCGCCATAGAACCAGTTCGCAACGTAGATATGCTCCACCTTACGCTTGACCAAGGTTCCAAAAAACACAATGGCATACGCTACCCAAACTACGGCGATTAAGATATCAATCGGCCATTCCAATTCGGCATATTCTTTACCTTGGGTATAACCCAATGGCAAAGTAATAGCAGCAGCAACAATCACCAGTTGCCAGCCCCAGAAAGTAAATTCTGCAAGTCCGTCAGAAAACAAACGTACATTGGACGTCCGTTGAACTACGTAATAGGACGTTGCCATCAATGCACAACCGCCAAACGCAAAAATCACCGCATTGGTGTGAAGCGGTCGCAAGCGCCCATAGCTGAGCCAGGGAATTCCCGTTAAAAATTCAGGCCAGGCCAGTTGAGTCGCAATCACCACGCCTACCAGCATGCCGACTATTCCCCAAACCACAGCCATGACTGAAAATTGGCGTACAACCCGATAGTTGTATGTGTTTTCTTTAGTTATCGTCATGATCTCACTCTGTTGTAAAAATACACTGCCAGAATAACAACCGACCTCCTCTGCTACATTGATACACATCAAATATTGCAAAAATCTAAGTAACCTTCGGCCAAAGCAAGGTGTGATGACAACACATTAGGTAAAAAAAAAGCGGTGCCATATCGGCACCGCTTTTTAAGATGTTTTTTTTTCGCTTATTGCACTGGCTGCGTTGGTGCTTCCAAAGCAGCTTTATTGATGCTTACTTTTGCCTTTTTCTTCAGCAATTCGATATAAGTAAGCAACTCTTGCTGAGATTGCAAATTGGCCACTTGCGCACCTTCAGAAGCACGTTTTGCAGGATCTGGTGTACCGGCATTTACTTTAGAGATACGATAAATCGCGTAACCTGCATTACCCAAAGAGACGCCAACAAAAGCTGGCAATTTCTGTGCATCTGCTTTCATAATCTGACCCACAGCTTGGGAAGGTACGTCTTGCTGTTTAGCGCGTGATACCACCTTCACATCTGAGAAACCTGCTGTCGTATCAGCCAGTTTCAAAGCTGCAAGCTTCGCTTTACCTTCTTTTTCTGCCAAATTTTCAGCCTCAGTCTGCGTCAGACGAGCAACTATTGTGGCTTTAACCTCTTCCAGTGGGCGCTTACTTGCTGGCTTGTATTGCGCAATGCGACCAGCGATCATGGTGTTTGGTGCCACTTCGATTGCTTCCGTGTTGTGTTTTTTCTTCACAACATCATCCGAGAAGATCGCTTTGAGAAACTTCGGATTGTTCGTCAGGTTCGTTGCTGGTGCAGCTGGATTGCCTTGGCGAGTCAATTGATCCGCAGTGTCAATTTTTAATTTCAGTTTATCTGCTACAGATTTCAGACTATCAGACTGTTCGTAGACCAAGTTACCGAACGTTTCTGCTGCTTCGCCATAGGCTTTGGAGGCTTTTTGCTTTTTGATGTCTGCTGCGATTTGCGCTTTAACTTCATCCAATGGCTTGACAACCGCTGCCTTAATATCCGTCACTTCAATGATATGAAAACCAAAATCAGACTGCACGACATCACTAATTTGACCTTTAGCGAGTTTAAATGCAGCGTCTTCAAATGGTTTTACCATTGCACCCTTACCAAAGAAATCGAGATCACCACCGCGTTCAGCAGAAACAGGATCTTGTGAATTTTCTTTTGCTAATTTTGCAAATACTGACGGGTTTTTACGCACTTCAGCTAACAGGCTATCTGCTTTGGCCTTTGCTTTGGCCTTGTCTGCAGCACTCGCATCTTTAGATACAGCAATCAGAATATGGCTCGCACGGCGTTGTTCATCAACGCTGTAGGCTTTTGTATTCGATTTGTAAAATTCCTGAATTTCTGCGTCTGTTGCGGTTACCTGATCGGCCAACACATCGTTACTCAATACGACATACTCTGCCTTGATCATTTCAGGAATTTCGAACTGCGCTGCGTTTTTGTCATAGTACGCTTTAACCATGTCGTCAGTTACTTTAACCTGAGAAGTATAGTCAGCGGACTTAAATGTCAACGCCTGCACTTCACGCTCTTGCTCACCAATCAACGCAACACGTGCAGTCACGGTCTTAGGAACAATGCTGGTATTTTGCACCGCATTAATCAACTGTTCCAACGCCATATCCTGACGCAAACTTTGCTCATACATTGCTGGTGACATACCACGCGATGCCAGAATCGATTTGTACTTATCAGAATCAAAAGTACCATCCGCTCTCACCAAGCCTGGCGTTGCCAAAATTGCTTGCTGCAAAATCTGATCTGTGATCAGCAATTTGCCGCTCTTCACTTCGGCTGCAACAGCTTTTCTCGCAATCAATTCATCAAGAACGTTTTGCTTTACTTCAGGGGTGTTCATCAACTTTGGATCAAATTGTGCGCCGTATGACTGGCGGAATTTATCCAACTGATCGCGCAATGCCGCATCCAGCTCAGCTTGCATGACCTGCTGACCAGCCACCGTCGCGACCGCAGCACCAGCCGCAGCTTGCGATCTGGTGTAGCTTTCAATACCAAAGAAAGCGAACGAAGGAAAAATAATCAGCAACAATAAAAATTGCATTAAACGCTGATGGGTACGAATATATTCAAACATGTTCAACCGATCGTAGGACTAAGAGTAACAATCTCAAAATTGCGAATACAAAAAAAGGCGAACTTTCGTTCGCCTTCTCGATTTTCTGGTGGAGCCGACGGGATCGTAAAAAGTCAGCTCTCCCCCAATATAATCAAGGACTTAGCAACACCACTTAAAAAAAGCAAACAGATATTAATAAAAAAATTATTCGATCTGCTACCAATACTAAACGAACAAAGATTTTAACAGTCTTTTAATCATAGTTCTACTCGTAGTCAACAATATTAAAAAGGAATTGCCAAATTTCATCAGACCTAGCGTCAAAGCATCGCGACAGTAAGATCGCTCTCCATCAAACCAAGCAAAACGCAAACTAAAATAAAGTACAAGTACCACTAATTATTGACTAAATTGCCATTCTCACAAAATGACGCCCCAAAGAGGATTTTCCACCTAACAACATTCAGATTCAAGTATTTTATTAACAAAGAGAAAACATGGATCTAAATAATGCAGCAGCAAGCATATTCGACAGACGAAAAAAAACGAATCGCTTACGCAACTCGTTTTTTATTGATCTGGCGGAGCGGACGGGGCTCGAACCCGCGACCCCCGGCGTGACAGGCCGGTATTCTAACCAACTGAACTACCACTCCTATTTACAACTTTGTTTAATATCTGGTGGGCGCTGAGAGGCTCGAACTCCCGACCTAAGCCTTGTAAGGGCTCCGCTCTACCAACTGAGCTAAGCGCCCGCACCTATATCAAACCCGCGCCGCTAGTCACCGCAGCGCGAAAGAGCATTAGTTTACAGCATCTTTCAACGCTTTGCCAGGTTTAAATTTAGGAACCTTAGCAGATTTAATTTTAATTGCTTCACCGGTACGTGGATTACGGCCAGTTCTTGCAGCACGTTTGCCAACAGAAAAGGTGCCAAAACCGACCAAAGTTACCGTACCGTTTTTCTTCAGGGTTGTTTTTACAGCACCGATCAAAGCGTCCAGGGCGCGGGACGAGGCCGCTTTAGAAATATCCGCTGTTTTCGCTATATGATCGATCAACTCAGTTTTATTCACTTAAAGCTCCCTCACAAAAATTTGAATTCGCGACGATGTGTTCGATTGTTTAATGACCTGCCGCCAATCACGGCAAGCAGTAAGTCTGCGTCTCGTATTAAAACAAGCCGCAAACCCTTGTGTCAAGCTGTTTGCATCGATTCAATGCAAACTCCAGAATAATTTTTGATTTACTCAGTATAATTTCATCTTTTATTCGCAACCACGAAGATGGAAAGCCACTGCTGGCACACACGTTACTAGCAAAAACAAAGTCTGGCATTTTATTCCCACTGTTTTTTTTTGCGATGCAACTTCCATCAATCAACAATCAGATGATACCTATGAAAACGATGACTCAGCTAGGCACCCCACTCTCACCTTCCGCGACTAAAGTGATGCTACTTGGGTCTGGTGAGCTAGGAAAAGAAGTAATTATTTCCTTGCAACGTCTAGGCATCGAAGTCATTGCCGTTGATCGCTACGAGAATGCGCCCGGTCATCAGGTAGCGCATCGTGCTTATGTCATCGACATGACAGATGGCGCTGCACTAGCTGCATTAATCGAGAAAGAGCAGCCTGACTTAGTCGTGCCAGAAATTGAAGCCATCGCTACACCAATGCTGATCGAATTAGAAAACGCCGGCAAAGTCCGTGTTATTCCAACGGCACGCGCAGCATGGCTGACAATGAATCGCGAAGGCATACGCCGACTCGCCGCAGAAACACTGGGATTAGCAACATCACCTTACCGCTTCGCTGACAGTCTTGAAGAACTGCGTACAGCCTGCGATCACATCGGTTTTCCATGCATCGTCAAACCTGTCATGTCTTCGTCCGGAAAAGGCCAATCCAAACTCGATAGTGCTGCCGACGTTGAAACAGCATGGAACTATGCCGCCGCAGGAGGGCGCGTTAATTCAGGCCGAGTGATCGTCGAGGGTTTTATTGATTTCGATTATGAGATCACGCAACTGACCGTTCGTGCAATTGGTAAAAATGGTGTCATCGAAACGCATTTTTGCGAACCAATTGGTCACGTTCAGGTACACGGCGATTATGTTGAGTCGTGGCAACCACAAGCAATGCATCCAGTTGCACTGACCCTTGCCCGCGATATCGCCAAAAAAATTACAGATGATCTGGGTGGCCTAGGTCTCTTTGGTGTTGAGCTGTTTGTTAAGAATGATATGGTCTGGTTCTCTGAAGTCAGTCCAAGACCGCACGACACAGGGATGGTGACAATGTCCAGCCAAGTGCAAAATGAATTTGAACTGCATGCCAAAGCAATTCTTGGCTTACCCGTCGATGTTAGCCTGTTGTCACCGGCCGCCTCCGCAGTTATCTATGGTCAACACGAAGCAAAAGGCATTGCCCTCGAAGGTGTTGCGCAAGCCCTACAAACCCCGGGTACGGACATTCGCTTATTCGGCAAACCTGAGTCATTTGCTCGTCGGCGGATGGGGGTTGCATTGGCAAAAGCTGCTGATACTGATACGGCAAGAGTTTTAGCAAAAGAAGCCGCTGCAAAAGTGAAACCGATCATCAGCGCACCCAAGTAAAATTTCTGGTCTAAAATAATATGTAGCGAATAAGGGGAGAGAGTGCTCCCGCGCTGACTTCGCTGTAGTTTTCATTATCGCGTAGCAAATTAAAGCAGATAACAATGAAGAATTTTGATGTCGCCATCGTTGGCAGCGGTCTGGCTGGACTATCCGTCGCGCTGCATCTGGCACAAACCCGCAAAGTAGCGATCATTTCCAAACGAGAACTTCTCGATGGCGCAAGCAACTGGGCTCAAGGCGGTATTGCCGCGGTTCTGGACTCGCATGACAGTCATGAGCAACATATCTCTGACACCTTAATTGCTGGTGGTGGACTTTGCGATGAGGGGGCAACGCGTTACATCATTGAACACGGTCGCGAAGCAATTGACTGGCTCATTGAGCAAGGAGTACCATTTACACGTGACGACGAAGCTGAACTCGGTTTTCATTTAACCCGCGAAGGTGGTCATAGCCAGCGACGGATCATCCACGCAGCAGATGCCACTGGACACGCAGTACAAGTGACCCTAGAGCAAAAAGTCCGAAATCATCCAAATATTTCGCTGTTTGAGCATCACTATGCGATTGACGTAATTACGTCAACAAAAATAGGCGATCACTCCCCTACACCGCGTTGCCTTGGCTTATATGTCCAAGACGTCAAAACCGGAAAAGTCGACACCTTTTCCGCTCAGCATACGGTGATGGCAACTGGTGGCGCCGGTAAAGTTTATTTATACACGACCAATCCAGACACCGCGACGGGCGACGGTATTGCGATGGCATGGCGCGCTGGATGCCGCGTCAGCAACATGGAGTTTATTCAATTCCATCCGACCTGCCTCTATCACCCATACGCAAAATCCTTCCTGATCACCGAGGCAGTGCGCGGCGAAGGCGGCATCTTACGCTTACCTCCAGAGGCTGGTGCAGCAGCAGGAACACGCTTTATGCTCGCACATGATGAACGCGCTGAACTTGCACCACGCGACGTCGTAGCACGTGCCATTGACTTTGAAATGAAAAAACGGGGTCTGGATTACGTCGAACTTGATATCACACACAAGTCACCGGAATTCTTAAAAGAGCATTTCCCGACCATCTATGCACGTTGTTTGGAATTTGGTATCGACATCACCAAACAAGCCATTCCTATCGTTCCTGCAGTCCACTTTACGTGCGGTGGCATCGTAACAGATACCGACGGGCGCACAGATTTACCAGGTCTTTATGCCGTTGGTGAAACGGCGTATACGGGCTTACACGGCGCCAACCGATTGGCAAGCAATTCGCTATTGGAATGCTTGGTCGTCGGCCGTGCAACAGCAAAGCATATCGAACAACAGGAACGTACAACACCCCTCGCGCTACCTGACTGGGATGAGAGTCGCGTGTCTGATGCCGATGAAGAAGTCGTCATTGCCCACAACTGGGATGAGCTGCGCCGCTTTATGTGGAATTATGTCGGGATCGTGCGAACGACTAAACGTCTGGAACGCGCCAAACACCGGATACGCTTACTGAAAGAAGAGATCGACGAGTATTACGCCAACTTCCGTATTACTAATCACTTGCTGGAATTACGCAATCTGGTTGAGGTGGCTTCACTTATTGTCAACAGCGCGCTAGGACGCAGGGAAAGTCGCGGATTGCATTATAGCCGCGACTACCCAGATACCCTCCCTAAGGCATTGCCGACGGTGTTATCGCCAAAGCGCAAAAAGAACTAAAACATCCAACAACAAGGGCTGACAGCAATGCAGCCCTTTTTTACATCTGCTGAAATAAATACGCGTGATTACGACTAATCTCCAGCTTATCACTCCGCCCTTTTAAGCCAAGCATCTGCTTACCTTTAAAATCACGGATCACTTCTGAGATGGCCGTAACACGTACCAGCGTCGAGCGATGAATACGCCAGAATTCATCCGGATCCAATTCATCTTCTAACTCTTTTAAGGACTTACGGATCAGGTATTCTGCCTGCTCAGTCTGCACTAGCGTGTATTTATCGTCCGAGCGAAAAAACAGAATTTCTTTTGTACTGATCATACGTAACGCGTTTCCGACACTGGCTTGTATCCAGCGCAAATACTGACGCTGAGGTTGCGCTTGCTTCATTTGTTGCTGCACCAGTTGTTGCAGCATTTCTTTCATTTGTTGCGATTGCAAAGCGTGCTGCCCGGAGTTGTTCGCTGAGTTGTTCGCTAAATTAGCAGCTGAAGCAACCGACATTGATTGCGCTTCGCGGGCACGTCTTTCTTGCAAACGCTGCTGCAATCGCCCCATCGTCTTCTGCAGGCGTTCTGGCTCAACAGGTTTTAACAGATAGTCGACTGCACCGCGCTCAAACGCCTCAATGGCATATTCATTGTACGCTGTCACAAACACTACCTGCGCATACTGCGTTAATTGCAATGCAGCTTCGAGCCCATTTTTGCCAGGCATACGGATATCGAGAAAGATCAGGTCTGGCTTCAACTGATCCGCCTGTTCTATCGCCGCAATGCCATTTGCCGCCTCACCGACAATCTGCAAACCGGGCCAAACGGTAGCGAGGGTCGAGCGAAGATAATCGCGCATTGGCGCTTCATCATCCACAAGCAGTGCTGTCGCCGTCATCTGATCTGTCATGATTAATCTCTTTACGAATGAAGATAAGGAATTTGAATCCGGAATTGTGCCCCACCCTCCAATGGTGTTTCAATGACGAGACTGGCTTTGTTACCGTACAAAATATGCAGACGTTCACGAATATTCGTCAATCCCAATCCCTCGGCCACGTGCAAATCTAGGCCCATGCCATTATCAATGACTTCTACCCACAACTCATCTGTACAACGTCGCGCAGCAATTTTGATCGTACCACCCTCAATTTTTGGTTCTAAGCCATGCTTAATCGCGTTCTCTACTAGAGTCTGCATCATCATTGACGGAAACTGGGCATCATTAAGCCCTTCCTCAATATCTAGCTCGTAGCGCAAACGCTCCTGCATACGTGCCTGCATAATGTTCAGATAAGCGCGTGACAATGCAACTTGCTGACCAAGCTGCCCGGTCCCTTGTTGACGAATTTGCGGCAAAGCAGCGCGTAAATATTTAATCAGATCCGCATGCACTGCGGCGGCACGCTTTGCATCTGTTGCCATTAACTGACCGATCAACGCCAGTGTATTGAACAAAAAATGCGGCTCAATCTGCGCCTGCAAGGCCGCCATCTGTGCCTCTAGCAAACGACGTTCTAGCGACTCAACTTCAGCCCGTGTCACTGCCGCAGTCGCTGCCATTTCCGCCCGCCGCTTGCCACCAGCGACACTTTTGATCAAGATTGCTGACATGACCAAAATGACGATAATCGGTCCAAGCCCAAGAAATCCACCGATAATCAAGAGGATAAATGAGACCGCCGCCAACGCCTTCCAGGAAGTGACGGCTGCCCAGTCAAAGAACTTCCACCACAGAACACTCAACGCTTCTGTGACGTTCAGAACGAAGTGCAAGACAGGGTTTTCATTTTGCGTTTTCATTTTACTTCGCTCTCTGTGGCATTCTCTGCATTCGATTCCAGCATTGGCACGACTTTTTTCTGCGTGGCATGCTGGGAGAATAGTTTATTCAGAACAGATACTGCAACTATCAGCTTAGAAAGCGCGGCTAAATGCAACACCATACCAGCAAACAATACGCCTACACAGCCTAAACAAACCTCTCCCCATGTAGCAACATGAAGGCGACGAGTAAATGCTGTCCAATAACCTGATAAAACGCTCAATTTACGTTGTTTCATGATCGATCTCCTTGAAGTTAACATCCGAGAACCACAGCGGGTTCGACTTGCAAATCAGTTCCATGAACAAAGAATAATCTTCAGAAACGATCGAAACGAGTGGAATGCGACTAAATGTCGTTTGACAGGGGTAAATGGTGAGATGAGTGGATGAGCGGAGGAAACAACACCGCCATGTTTATCGATTTCTTAGGTACTAAGTCAGTAACCTAATATGAAGTGCAATAACACTGATCTACAAAAGAAAAAATCCTGAAAGGATTCAGGATTTTTAAAAAATGTTCTGGTTATGTCTGATGGCATTAAGAGTTAATGAGTCTAGACCTATGAATTTCAAGCACTGGCAACACCTACTTCTTCGCTGGCATCTTCTTTTTGATAAAAAGGTGCGTACCAACAGACTAAAAATGAAGGAATAGTAGAGATCATGACAAAAATAAAATAATGGGTATACCCCAGCAATTGCTGAAGATGCCCACTAATCACACCTGTCACCAACATACACAGCCCCATTAAACCAGTGCCGAACGCATAATGTGTTGTCGTATATTTGCCTGGTGCGAGTTGCTGCATCATATAAATCATGAATCCGACCGAACCAAAACCAAAGAAAAATTTTTCGATCGCAACGCCAGCGGTAATCACCAACAAATTACTTGGCTGATACAAACTCATTATCAAGAACGTGACGTTCGGAATATTCACAGCACAACACAATAAAAACAAACTTGCTTGCAAACCGCGGCGCGCCAAAAACCATCCGCCTAATAATGAGCCAAGCAATACAGCGATCAGCCCGTAAGTACCGTAAATAATTCCAAGTAATTCATTGCTTAGACCCAGTCCGCCCTTTATCACGGGGTCAACCATAAAAAAAGGACCAATCTTTTCCAGAAACCCGATACTTAAACGGAATAAAAAAGCAAAAGCGATCATCAACCAGATTCCACGCTTCTGAAAGAAACTGGCAAATGAATCCCGCATAATGTGCATTGCAGCAGCAGCGTCTGTCGGCGTATTTTTTGCCTTTGCACCTTCAGGCATAACACGTCGATGCCAGTAAGCCATCACAATATTGATCACCGCAACTATAGCAAAAACAACCTGCCAAGCGTCACGCCATTGCGCTCCGAATACGGCAGGATCATGATGAAAAAAATCACTATGAAGTTTACCACTGAGATACACCAAACCACCCGATGCGATGATAGGGCCAATATTCCAGCTCAACCCCTGAATCCCGCAATACAACGCCTGCGTCTTACCATCAAGTGACGTTACATAAACGCCATCGGATGCGATATCTTGTGTCGCCCCTAGAAACGAAATACCCCAAAAAAGAAACATCAAAATACCCATATAATCAGGTAAAGACATCACCAATGCGACGCCAACAAATGCTAGACCAATGCAGATCTGACTGCATATCACGAAGAATTTTTTGGTGCGATACATCTCTACAAATGGGGCAAAAAGTGGCTTGATGGTATAGGCAAGAATCAGATAGCTGGCATACTGTGCTGCCTGCGCATTATCCATGCCCATATTTTTAAACATAATGGCAGTGACACTAGTGAGTGTCATATAAGTTAATGCCATGGTGAAATAGGTAGTTGGCACCCATAACAGCGGCGATGATGATGTTGGTTTAATCTGTTGCATATCTCGGCTTTCGTTTTTTTATTGTTGCAAACTCAGTCTGAGGCACTTTAAAGTCCCAGCATGAATTGACGATCATTTCTCATATTTATCGGCTGTATTCCCTTGAAGTTCCGGACCGCTTGCTTTGCCTTAGCCTTAGCCTTAGCGTTACGTGAACTTACTTACCGCAATCAACCGACAAAATGGCTTTCAAAAATCAAAAATAATATTGAACATCCGACCAAAATATCGAATGACATTCTAGGGGAATAGCTAAATAAATGGATATATCAGCGTCCATCGTCATTTCTTTTTGCATAAATGCGTAATCAGCGAACGGTGTTTTGGCAAATCTTGCAAAGCACGCTGCGACAACATCGCAATCATCTCAAACTCCTTTGCAGCATCTACTCCACGATGCCAGACCATGGGATTAGATGGCATGTTTGTCTTAAACTCCATCCCATACAGCACATACTGCCAGCTTGAACACGGGTACATTTCAACATCGCTGACAAAGTCCAGACGATGTGGTGGTCGGCACCGCCACATCGCAAGCTGTTCTTTTAATTTTTCACTGATAGGATCTACGTTGTCACACCAAAACGCACTATCCCTACGCTGCGTCAGGCAATAGTGCATTTTGATAAAATCAACGATCCTTTCATAGCGCTGGCACATCAATTCATTGAATAATTTAGCAACTGGTACCTGATTACCATCTGCCGGAAAAAGGTAAGAAATCAGATAGGCAGCGGTCTCCACCAGACCGATCCCCGAGGCTTCCAATGGCTCAAGAAAGCCGCCGGATAGTCCTACCGCGACGCAATTTTTTACCCACTGCTGCGGACGATATCCGAGCTTTAACTTAATAAAGCGGGCAGCTTGCTCATCAGCAGCAGGTCCGATGTATTGACGCAACGTCTTCTCTGCTGCCACATCATCCTCATAGCGACTTGAGTACACATAACCAATGCCACGCCGTTGCTGCAAACCGATATCCCATATCCAACCAGCAGTCTGTGCTGTAGAAATGGTATAGGAGGGAATCTCACTATCAGAGGATGAGTAAGGCACCTGCATCGCCACAGCGCGATCGACAAACAACACATCGTCGACAGATTTAAAGCTTGAACCAAGTGCGCGGCCAATCAGGGCGGCATGAAACCCACTGCAGTCAATATATAAATCTGCACACAGCGACACTCCCTCACTTGTGTGCAATGCAGAAATTGCACCATCCTCTGTCAACAACACGTCTGTAATCGTCGCTTTTTTATGCCCAACACCGAGTGTCTTAGCATGGCGTTCAAGGAGTTGCGCGAACAAGCCGGCATCAAAATGGTAGGCATAATTCATTGGCCCAAGAAAATCCTGATCATTTTCACGCTTTGGCGCGCGACACTGATCTGCAATCAGCTTTTGCATCGTCACCGCCGAGGCGAATGGCACCCCTTCCGGAGCAACGCCTTGCAGCCAATATGGCAAAAGCTCTACCCCACCAACGCGCTGACTTGGCATACTAAAGGGATGAAAATAGTGATCCGAACCAGACTGACCAGGAGGGCGAACCCAATCAACAAATTTAATCCCTTGCTTGAAGGTAGCTTGGCATTCGCGGATGAAAGTCGCCTCATCGATACCAATGGCAGCCAAGGTACCTCGCATAGAAGGAAAACTTCCCTCGCCAACACCAATTGTTGCGATCTCGGGTGACTCAACGACCGTAATAGCAACAGAACCCGGCGCTGAACTACCTAATGACTTGGCAAGAAAGGCAGCGGTTAGCCATCCGGCCGTCCCTCCACCGACGATTAATACATTTGAAATCGTTTTCAAATTTATCTCCGTATTTTTATTTTGAGTCGTATTTTTTTGAATTTCCGGTTGTGCAATCACAACAAGGCACAATAATAAAGCAAAATATCCCCGTCAAGATGGTTTTAATTTGACATTTTCATGAAAAGATACGTAATATGAAAACGTTTTCACGCAAATGAAAACCTTTTCAAACTAAAATTATGACCGGAATACCGGCGCTAACTTATACGCAATTAGGAGACATATGAACGTTTGCCCCCAACACGCCCGTAAGAATCTGGGCTCACCGATACAGCTGGCCATTTTGACTTTGATCGCTGGTATCCATTCCGCTCATGCACAAGAACAAAGCACTGCCTCATCTCAAGCAAAAGCTGCCAGCGATAATGGCACCATGGCGGAAGTTATCGTGACTGGCACCAAGCGGTCCACATCGCTGCAAAAAACGCCTGTTGCTATCACAGCCATTAATGCGGCGGCACTTGAAGATGCGCACGTACAGACTATTCAAGACGTAGTTAATTTAGTGCCTGGCTTCTCTGCAACGACCGAGGGAGATCACGGCGTTATCACGATGACGATGCGCGGCGTAGGTAACGACAGCGCTAAGACTGAATACGCAGATCCTGAAGTAGCCACTTTTATTAATGGTATTTACTCGCCTCGTCCAGAGGGTGCTACAAGTCTGCTGTTTGACATGGAAGGCATTGAAGTATTGCGCGGACCTCAAGGAACGTTGTGGGGGCGTAATGCCACTGTTGGCGCTGTGAATATGCAAACTGCCAAGCCTGTCATTGGTGAACAGTCCGGCAGTATTGAAGGTGGACTCGGTAGTTACAAGCGTATCGGAACCCGAGGCGCATTCAATGTCCCTGTGAGTGACACAATGGCATTACGTTTTGCGTTTGTTCATGAGCAACACGATGGCTACGTTGACTATCAAAACTTACCCTCCATTTCTCTTGCAAGTCAGCAGACTGCGTATGCTGCATCAAACAAAGGAAGCCTGACTGGCTTTCAAGCACTCAATCCAAATCTATTCGTCACGAATGGCCCGAAATATGATGCGCAAGATCAAACTGCTGCACGTATCAGTATGCTCTGGAAGCCAACATCAGCAATCACATGGAATGTTTCATACGAAAAGTACGCGGATCGCGGCACACCTAATATCAATTTAATGCAGACACCGCGCCCCGGTCAGTCTCTTTGGTCTGCGCTCATTGACACTGCGCCCTATGTCACGCGTGATACTGATTCCATACGCAGCCGCGTGGACTTCACGATTAACGATTCCATGTCACTTGCCTATATCGCAGGCTACTCAAAATTCAGCGGCTCGTCGACCTACGACCAAGATGGCGGCGCAAGTGTACCAACAAGCTTTACTACAGGCGCAACACACCAAGAAAACAATACGGTTTCATCTAATTACACCAACTACAGTCATGAAGTTGAATTACAATCGACTGGTAAGCGCAATGTAGACTGGCTGCTAGGACTTTATTACGGCGCAGAAACCAACGATATCCGCTTTGATATTCCGATTATGAATGGAACACAGCAAGGAAGCGTTGGCTGGCAAGGCTCTTTCATCCAACCAAAAGAAACAGTCGAATCAACAGCCGCTTTCGGTCAATCCACCTGGAATGTGAATGATCAACTTCACCTCACAGGTGGACTGCGCTACACGAGCGACAAACGCACCAACGTGGGTGGGAATGGCTATACTTGGAATTACGACGCAACTGTTCCACAAGTTCCGCTGAGCGCCAATATTAACCCTACTGTACCTGGTCAAGGTTATAGCCCAAGTGTTCCTTCCAATACCGGCTCATACAGTGGCAACAAAATGACCGGTTTAGCTCGCGTGAGTTACGACCTCGATCAAAATAACATGATCTATGCGAGCTACTCGACAGGGTATAAATCAGGCGGATTGCAAGACGGTGGACGGACTTACAATCCAGAGACCCTTTACAACTATGAAATCGGCAGCAAACACACGCTGTTTAATGGTACCGTTAAAATCAACAATGCATTGTTCTTCGAAAATTTCAAGGGATATCAATTCAGTGCTCCAGTAACCAATCCTGATGGCTCTCACACGCTTGCCACAAGCAATGCCGAAGGCGCCAAAATTGCTGGCTTTGAAACGGAAATTGCTGCCAAGTTGAGCAAAGATGACAGAGTACAGCTTTCACTTGCCTACACGCCAAAAGCAACGTTGGGTAAATTGATTGCTGGCTCCAATGACTATTCTTTGCCGAAGTGCGTTGCCGATCCGACTATCAGTACTTGTGTCGACGTCACTGGTTATACGATGCCACACACACCAAAAGTACAACTGCAAGTCCAATACCAACATACGCTGCATCTGGCAAGAGATGCGACCTTAACCCCACGCATTAGTGTTCATTATGAATCTGAGAGTGGCCTGAGTGTATTCAGCGACTATTTCGGCGCGCCGGATAAACAAGCAGCCTACGCACGCACTGATATTGGATTACGTTACGCGCGCAATAATTTTTATATTGATGGCTTCGTACGCAACGTGAGTAACAACAATATCAAAACCAGCGCACTCAATGGTTTTAATACATGGCAAGCACAATATCTGCCACAACGCACGTTCGGCTTTAATGCTGGCATAGATTTCTAAGCCGCAATCTGCATCAATTGTTCATTGCACCCTATACCAGGGTGAAAAGTTTACCCGTCTTTACCTCCCTTGCTTATGCAACGGGAGGTTTTTTTTATTCGGACATTGATGGTTAGCCAACGTAATTAGCGACGTAACTAACGACGTAACTAACGACAACTCTGCGACCATCAAACGCATCTCCGGTGTTTTTTTGATCTCAATGGTATTCAAATTTTATAGCCACGATTTATCCTCCATCGCTGCTATGCACATACGATCAATTCCCCACGAGCACGCTGCATTTTAAGCAGCTGCATTCGATGTAGTTTTCAGCGTAGCTGCCAAGATGTCTTTAACCGTCGACTGCCATCTCCATGACCTCAATGAGCTTAAACAAGCAAAGCAAAGAGCCAGCAAAAGCTGGCTCTTTGTCATTCGAGGTGGTTCTGTCATAGCGAACTACATACCTCATTGGCCTTACTAGCCACCTACTCCCCGTGACGCTGCGTTTGAATCATTTCACGATACCAATGCGCACTATCCTTGAGTGTCCTCTCCTGGCTAGCATAGTCGACATATAACAACCCGAATCGCTTATCATAACCAGAGTTCCATTCAAAATTATCCATCAAGCTCCAGTAAAAATAGCCACGTACATCGACCCCCTGCTCCATGGCCGCCTGAAGTGCTTTTAAATGTAAATACACGTAGTCAATCCGTGCACGGTCTTCGATAACACCGTCCGTTATTTTATCCGCAGCAGCCATGCCGTTTTCTGTGATGTATATCGGTGGCAGATTCGGGTAGGCATGCTTAAGCCCGATCAACAATGCCGTTAATCCTTCAGGGTAGATTTCCCACCCCATGTCAGTAAAACCAAGCTTACCAGGAGGTTCTTTAGGGGGCTTTTCAGCACTAACAAAGGCGCGGGTATAGTAATTTACGCCAAGAAAATCGATGGGTTGATGGATCAACTCCATATCCCCATCCATCACATGGAAACGGCTCATGTCCATTCGATCAAGGGCCCGCTGAGGATAATATCCCTTAAAAATTGGATCCATAAACCACTCAACAGAACGGGCATACTCCCATTGCGCCTCTGCCTCATCCTGTGGAGTATCAGTGGCAGCATCCGCAGGCCATTGATTGAGCACGATGCCATATTGAGGGCCTGCATCACCAGTCACTTGACGCATGGCCTTGATTGCTAAGCCGTGAGATAACAGTAAGTGATGTGACACTTGTATCGATAAAGCAGTATCGGCGACCCCAGGTGCAAACTGCGCGTTACCATAACCAAGATTCGCCGTACACCATGGTTCATTATGGGTCGCAATAGACGCCACACGCGAGCCAAAGCGTCGCGCAACCTCAGCTGCATATTCAGCAAATCGTTGTGGTGTTTCGCGACTTAACCACCCGCCGAGATCCTGCAATCCTTGAGGTAAGTCCCAATGATATAAAGTAACGTGAGCAAGAATATTTTTTTCTGCCAAACGTTCAATAAGATTGGAATAGAAATTAAATCCAGCTTCATTCCACGCCCCATACCCTTTCGGTTGAACGCGTGACCATGAAATCGAAAAACGATAACTATCAACGTTTAGCGATGCAATCAAGTCCACATCACTGACATAACGATGATAGTGGTCGCACGCAACATCACCCGTACTTTGATCCTTAATTGTGCCGGACTGACGGCAGAACGTATCCCAGATCGATGGACCTCGACCATCTTCTGACGCAGCGCCTTCTATCTGAAATGCGCTGGTTGCAACGCCCCAATGAAAAGATGGGGGAAAATCAAGCGTAGAGTTTGTAGTTGGCATGTTATTTATCATCAGTAAGACCTAGCGGCACCCTCATGAACAAGATCAAAATTCCTCCCTTGAGAATTAGCTCTCTCTTGTCTCATTGTTGTTTATGAAAACGTTTTCAAGAGTCCAGAATTTAACACTCAGCAATGCTACTGTCAACGATACAAAAACTGAAAATGCAGCATTTTTTCTCTTTTATCTAAAGATATGCATTGATTAGATTGATATTTTCGGCCCGAATAGGTATAACTTGTAGATAAGATGAGGCAATAAATAAGAAAAAATGTATGACACTCCTTATTTGAAAAGCTTTTCAAAATTCACTTCTCATTCGTTCAAAAAGGTACGTAGTGATCGACAAAGTAAAAATTAATTCACCAGTGACGTTACTGGATGTGGCACGTATATCTGGCGTATCGCCGAGCACCGTTTCCCGAATTTTAAATAGTACGGCCAAAGTCTCAGACATCAAGCGTCAGGCAGTCGAGGCTGCTATAGCCGAATTAAAGTTTGAGCCAAACCAACTTGCGCAAAGTCTCAAAAGTGGCAAATCGATGACGATAGGTATCGTCGTCCAGGATATCGCCAGCCCTTTCTTCTCGGAGGCATTGCGTGGGGTGGATGATGTATTAAACGCTCAACAATACGCGTCCGTGATCGTCAGTGGCCACTGGAATGCGCAAGAAGAGGCTGATCGGATCAGGCTGTTGATCGCCCGTAAAATTGATGGGTTAATTTTATTGTCTGGACACATCGCCGATGAAGACGTAGTGCGTTTTTCTGAGCAACGCCCGATTGTCGCCACTGGCCGAAATGTATCGAGTAACACCGTCAAAAGCGTCAAGATAGATAATGAATTTGGCGCCATCCTTGCGATGCGCCATTTGATTGAATTAGGCCACCGGCATATTGCCTTTATTGCTGGGCCAAAAAATAATCCTGATGCCAATGAGCGCCTATCTGGCTATTGTCGGGCTCTAGAGGAGGCAAATTTACCCTTTGAAGAAAAACTCATCATCGAAGGCGACCTACACGAAGCAAGCGGCTTATTAGCCATCAACAGGCTATTCGAAAGTCAGCAGAAATTTAGTGCCGTCTTTGCGGTCAACGACCAAACCGCCTACGGCGCCCGGTTGAGCTTGTATCGCAAGGGGGTTCGCGTGCCTGATGATATTTCAGTCATTGGCTTCGATGACCTACCTAATTCTTTATATACAACCCCTCCACTAACAACCGTCCGCCAGCCTCTTTATGAGATGGGACAAGCGGCCGCCACGACGCTCATTAACATCATTAACGGCAAACCGACAGATATCACCCTGCCACCATTAGATTTAGTCGTGAGAGAAACAACCAGACGACTTCGTTAGTTAATATCTGTCTTACTCTGAAATTTGGCGATGTTTTTGGAATGCATTCTCTGGCCGTAAATCAGTCGTACCAATTCACGTTGCGCTGCGGCTGGATTTAACGTTACTGAGAATTCCAACATCGTCACTTTTCTGCAATTAAACGCAGGATGAACATACACCGCTTTTCTACAAGGGCATTAAAGGTGCATGGTCATAAATACACTGTGGGGATCTTCAACGTAATCTCCGAACGGTCCACAATAATTGAAACCGACACTTTCGTAGAGCCTATGCGCTGGGCGGAATGCAGTATGTGTTCCGGTCTCAAGGCTTAATTGTTGATAGGACCTTGATCGCGCAACATCAATCAGATGGTTTAAGATTGTTCGTCCAGCACCTTTACCCCGCAGTGCTGCTGGAGTACGCATAGACTTGACTTCACCGTGGTGTTTATTCAGTTCCTTGATCGCGCCGCAGCCTAGCAAAAGTGAACCATCCCAGATAGTCCAGAACGTAATCTCCGGTTTTCGGAGTTTTTCTAGGTCGAGAGCGTACACACATTCTGGCGGAGATAGCTCATACATATGCCGCAAATGTTCATGGAGTAATTCATGAATATCTGGACAAGTAAGATCATCTATAACAATAGTCATCATGGCATATCCGTTGAAATTACATTTTTAACGAGTACTAAATATACATGGCAACCGAGTCACCGTCAGGTAGTGGATGTCAACGCTAGAAACTCACCAAGTTTATTCACTGTCAATCCAGAATCAAACAGCATCCAGCATGATCGGGCCGGAAGCAAATGAGGCCTTTTGAATCAGACCATCAACGATTTCGTAGACGCATAGCATTTCGATGGTTCCACGTCCCTCCGGAAAATTGCGCGTGATGATTTCATTGTCAACAACGATATTTGCCATAGATGTACGACTGAGGAGTGCGGCATGGAGGTCGGGCTCGGAAAACCGTGAATGCATACGGGCGCGGATTTCATGATGGCCTTTGGCTAGAACTTGACCATGCAGTATGAACTGTGTCGCATCTTTCGCATAAGTGTTAAGCCAGGCATGGATATCTCTTGCGTTGTAAGCGTCAAGCTGGCGTTGCACTAGATCGATTGGTGTTTCATGAGGCATGAGTCATCTCCAGCGTCAAATTTTGAGGGAACGATGCTATTTAATTTGTTTGTAGTCCAGCTATTTAATCTGGAAACTCACATCAACTGAGGACTGCAATTTCAGGAGAGAATGACGAAAAAATTTCCCCCATCGCTTGACGACGCTCAACTTCAGAATAAAAATCGATGACTCATTAACGAGCCCAATCGCGAGAACTTATATTGCTGAGTTTAACTGAGATGCCATCCCTTCTTGATAACAACACAGCACAATAACGAGAAAAAATGACCGTCTAATTGTTGCGATGACATATAGAAGTCGGCAGACTGATATCATCGATAAGTTCCGAGTAAGGAGTAGAAAAGTTTAAATGAAATAAATATTGCCACATTAGTAATTTCAAATCAAACGTAACTTGCACCTGTTCTGGATTTTTTTAAAAGATAGTATGCCAATGGCGCTCCAAAGAGAAAGAAATATTAGAGCAATGCTGACGATGTTGAGGATGTTGAGGATGTTGAGGATGTTGAATGATAGCTCCTTCTGTCCCAGACTTTACCGGAGCAGAAAGAGCGTTAGGGGATAGGACTTTAGCGGCGAATCAAATAACGGATCGTCGGACCATCCTGCTGGATTTCAAGGACTTCATATCCATGATTTTTTGCATCCGCAGGGATGTTGTTGATGGACTGCGGGCAATCGGAGATGACCTCAAGAATCTCTCCTGGTTTTAGTTGCGGCATCGCTTCTAACGTCGCAATTGCCGGATAAGGGCAAGGCTCTCCCTTCATATCCAAGCGATAGTCAGGCGTATAAGTCATTGTTTTCATGCGCGCCTCGCAGACGGCGTTGTCATTTTTGATTTGGCGGCAAAAAAACGTTTTTCCCACCAAAGGACAGCTGCCAGTGATACCCCTAGCAACAAGTAAGTTACGATCAGACCGCCTTGTGGGCCAAAGACTTGCAGCAAATTAACTTTATCGAAGTTCGTTGCCAACGATGGCGCTAAACTATCCCACCAAAAAGCCAATGCTGTCGCGCCGATGATATTACCAAGACCGACTAACCAGTAATGCACCTGCCCTTCCATTGCGCGGTACATCCAACCCGTTTCGCAACCACCCGCCATGACAATACCAAATCCAAAAAGCAAACCACCAATCACGGCATTCGGTCCTGCCCAGAATATTTTAGGAGCCACGCCTAATTGAACATAGCTATAAATACCAATGGTGCTGACCGCCATACCAATAATGATGGCCTTCGCCATTTGCGTACGCCCCGTCAGCCATAAATCACGGAACGCCGAGGTAAAGCAAATCTGCGCGCGCTCAATCAGCAAACCAAAAGCCAGTCCAAACAAGCCGGCTAGGCCTAGTTTTGGTGCATCAAAGGTCTTGGCAATCGCCCATAAAACAAAGCCAACAAAAAGTAGCATCCCTAAGCGGAAACGTCGCTTAGCCTGGTCGGCATGTTGCGTGAGTGGCTGGGAAGCTGAGACTTTTTCAAGTTTGACCGGAATGCGGAAGATTGGCAACATACTGAAACGTGCACCAAACCACGACCCCATGGCCGTTGCTAAAGCAAAAAACCAAGCATGTAATGAAAACTGAGGAATACCAGTAAAAAAAGCGGCCAAATTACATCCCATGGCCAACCGCGCGCCAAACCCTGCAATAATGCCGCCAACAATCGCCTGAAAAACACGAATGCGGTGTTGCGGCAGGCGCAACTTGACGTTGTTCGCCCACAACGCCGCAGAAAGACAACCGGCAAACATGCCGATAATCATCACGCCATCTATCCGATCAAGTGGCGACCCCTCAAGGTGAATCACCTTAAAGTAACCCCAAGTTTCTGGATGGTAACCAAGTAACTGCAAGAGATGACCGCCCCAGCGCGTAAATTCACCAGTCACCGCCCAAAAGGTGCCGGTAATACCAAAGTAATAGGCCGATAGAATGCCGGCAGCGATCACCGAAGGAACTGGCGACCAGAAGCGGACTAGATAATTTTCTTTAAATTCTTGCCATTGCATAAATGGAGAGACTTTCATTTGATGGTTACACAGAGTCAAAAAATAATGACAGATTAATATGTTATGTCGGAGCGATTTTAGCACCCAATATTCAGGTCGCCGATGAAGTTTGCAGTTTTTTCTTTCTGCGCTCAATAGACTACCCCCCCTCATTCAACGAGCTGACGTCATCGGCCACCTGGCAATCGCTAGAAGGCACGATTGAAACTCCATTAATCAGCAAATATTGGTGGAGAGGTACTTATCGCCGACAAAACAAAAAACCGCCACACCAGATATTTTTGGACGTGACGGTTCAACGACGCCGCAATGAGAAGGCGCTATCAGAGAACGCGCAATGAATAATCTGTTGCTTTGATGTCTTTCGTCAGACTGCCAATAGAAATACGATCCACACCTGTTTCAGCAATCGCACGAACAGTACGTTGATCAACGCCGCCCGACGCTTCCAGCAATGCGCGACCTTGATTGATCGCGACAGCCTCGCGCATCATGTCTGTCGTGAAATTATCCAACAAAATAGAAGTGGCGCTCGCTGCCAACGCAGCTTGCAGCTCATCAATACTTTCGACTTCAATCTGAATTGTTGCTTGTGACTTCAAATCAAAGGCTTGCTGCATCGCTGCGGCAATACCACCCGCTGCGGCAATATGATTTTCTTTGATCAGGATACCGTCGTACAAGGCCAGACGTTGATTTTTTCCACCACCAACGCGCACCGCGTATTTTTGTGCCAAACGAAGACCAGGCATTGTTTTACGGGTATCGAGAATCGCTGCAGAAGTGCCAGCAATCATAGCGACATAATGCGAAGTCGCCGTCGCAACTGCAGACAACAATTGCAGGAAGTTCAGCGCTGAACGTTCTGCAGTCAGCAAGGCGCGCGCTGGAGCAGTGATTTTGCAAACGACTGCATTGGCGGTCATCTGATCACCCTCAGCATACTGCCAATCAATCGTTGCCTCAGGGTGACATTGCGCCATCACCGCATCAAACCAAGGTGCGCCGCATAAAACCGCATCTTCACGCACGATCACCTGTGCCTGCACTTGTTCTTCCGCAGGAACCAGTAACCCTGTCAAATCAACCGCACCAACATCTTCTTGTAAAGCATCACGCACATTGCGTTCAAACGCTTGTTGCAGATCGTGGTCGAATGGAAAATGTTTATTTTTTAAATTACTAGGCATAAAAACCCGTCCTTGTTTCAGGAAAAATAAATTGCAATCGCAACACCAATTAAGTCTGGTACGCGTATCAGGCAGGTCCAATACCGGAGAACAATGCACCCTCTTTGGCTAAGTCGCCAGAAGGACGAACGTTCGCCTTTTTGGCGGCGGCAAAGTCGAGCATGCGATTGATGCACACTTGCGCTTTTCCAGCGGTGTCGGAATCAACATGAATTTCGTTGTTTCCCTGCTCCAGTACTTGCAACAAGTTACGCAAGCCATTCATTGCCATCCATGGACAATGCGCGCAGCTCTTACAAGTCGCACTGTTGCCTGCGGTAGGAGCGACAATGAAACGCTTACCCGGAGCCGCCATTTGCATTTTGTGCAGAATACCGTTATCTGTCGCCACAATAAATTCTTGTGCATCCATTGTTTGTGCTGCGTGGATCATTTGTGACGTCGAGCCAACTACGTCCGCCAGAGCGACAACAGCCGCTGGCGATTCAGGATGCACCAACACCTTAGCGTTTGGATATTCTGCTTTGAGGACATCGAGTTCGACGCCTTTGAACTCATCATGCACTAGGCAAGAGCCCTGCCACAACAGCATGTCAGCGCCGGTCTGCTTCTGAATATAGCTACCAAGATGTTTGTCTGGTGCCCACAAGATTTTTTTACCCTGCGCATGCAAATGCGCAACAATGTCGAGACCGATGCTCGATGTCACCATCCAATCAGCACGTGCTTTAACGGCAGCACTGGTATTGGCGTAGACCACGACGGTACGATCTGGATGGGCATCGCAAAATGCAGCAAATTCATCAGCAGGGCAACCAAGATCGAGGGAGCATGTCGCGTCCAGATCGGGCATCAGAATCGTTTTTTCGGGACTGAGAATTTTAGCTGTCTCCCCCATGAACTTAACGCCTGCCACAACCAAGGTCTTCGCGGCATGATCGCGGCCAAAACGGGCCATTTCCAGTGAATCAGACACACAACCACCTGTTTCTTCGGCCAGATCTTGCAGTTCGGCGTCCACATAATAATGAGCCACCAAGACGGCTTGTTTCTCTATGAGTAACTGCTTAATGCGCGCCTTCAGCGCCACTTTCTCTTCTGCACTGGGGGATTCCGGAACACGCGCCCAGGCATTGGCTGTGCAACTGAGACCGACGTCCATTTGTGGACGTTCAAATTCGACGACTTTGGTGGTTTCCATACAAATCAACGTAAGCTAAGTAGGTAAAAAACGATGTGTTAATTTTCATACAATGGCTGAAAATTTGATCACATATTCATACTCAGGGAGTGTATATGAAAACACCCTAGTATCCCTAAGGACAATAGAGTGTTTTTAAAACATACTCCCTAATTTTACTTTTCACCTTCATTAAAAGGTAGCAATTCTGACATGCTCAAGAAAAGCAACCCATCATGAAAAAAGTAAATTCAGGCGATAGTATACGCTGTTACCAGATAATTACCTGTTTACCGCCATGACGTAATGGCGAGCGCTCACCTTTACAACTGAATGCGTCGGAGAACTCTGGCATATTTGCCAATGGTGCGATCACACGGTATTTATCAGGAGAATGCGGATCAGTTGCTAGTTTCAACCGCAAGTTTTCGTCACGAATCAGGCTCCGAAAACTTTGGCCGTTAGCGACAAAAAAGCGTTGTTCTGGCGTCAACCCATCGATCTCTGCCGCTTGCGGGTGGGTTTTTAATGACTTGCGTAAGGCTTGCAAAGCAATCTTCATCCCAGCCAGATCAGCAATGTTTTCACCCGCAGTCAATTTGCCATTGATATGAAGTTGATCGATAGGATTGAATTCATCAAATTGTTGCTCAATCGTTTTGACCCGCGACAGGAACTGTTTCTGATCTTGCTTCGTCCACCAGCTCTTCAAGTTACCTTCTGCATCAAACTGACTACCTTGATCATCAAAGGCATGCGTCAACTCGTGTCCGATCGTCGCCCCAGTATTGCCGTAATTGGCTGCGGGGTCTGCATTCACGTGATACAAAGGTGGTTGCAAGATCCCTGCTGGGAATACGATTTCATTCATCGACGGATTGTAATAAGCATTCACCGTTTGCGGTGTCATACCCCATTCGTTGCGGTCGATCGGTTTTCCTAATTTTGCCAAACCACGTTTAAATTCAAATTCATTCGCACGCGCCACATTGACCAGATAAGATCCCTTATCAATATGCAGGCTACTGTAATCACGCCAGACATCTGGATAACCAATCTTGACCATCACGGTATCGAGCTTTTTGTATGCTTGTTTTTTGGTTGTCTCGGACATCCATGCCAACTTGCTGATGCTGTCACGCATCGCATCTTTGATGTTATTGACCATCTCAAGCACACCCGCCTTAGCTTCTGGCGTGAAGAATTTAGCGACATATAACTCCCCTAAGGCTTCGCCAGCATCAGCATCAATTTTCGCTAAAACACGCTTCCAGCGTGGCTGCAATTCTTTTGTGCCCGCCAACGTTTTACCGTAAAAATCAAAATGCGCATTCACAAAATCGGCACTCAGCTCATTGGCATAAGTATTCATAAAATGCCAGCGCAGGTACGTCTTCCATTGCTCCAGCGATAACGTATCGATCATCCGCCCTGCTTCGGCAATGAATTTTGGATGGGCTATATTTAACTGACCTGGTTGGGCCAAGCCAATCTCATTGAAGTAGGTCGTCCAAGGCGTGAAATGATCCACCTTTTTCAAACCCTCCATGGTCGATAAATGGTAGCTCGCTTGCGGGTCGCGCAATTCAACTTTCGTCAGCGAGGCTTTCGCCATGCGGGTTTCTAGTGCGAGTACACTCTGCGCGTTCTGTTTAGCGATTTCTGGTTGATCACCAATCAATTCAAACATATGGGCAATATAAGCCACGTATTTTTGACGAATCTCTATCGTTTTCGCGTCAGTCTTCAGGTAATAATCGCGGTCAGGCAAGCCTAAACCGCCTTGCATTAACTGCGGAATGTAGCGAGTGGCATTTTTTGCGTCTTGTTCGACATCGAAGCCAAACACTACTCCCACGCCTTGCTTATGCAGATCGGCAATCATGGCAACCAATTGCTGTTTATCTTTAACACTATTAATTTTAGTTAATCCGGCATTTAACGGTGTAGCGCCTTCTTTTTCAATTTTCGCTTCATTCATACCGCTGGCATAAAACGCACCGACTAACTGACCACCATACGTTTTAATCTCACCTGCCGCTGCCGCTTCGGCAATCTGCTTCAATGCCGTCAAATTGCGTTCTGTCACTTCATCATAGGCACTGTAACGAGAACGATCTGCTGGGATTGGATTGTTTTTCAGCCAGGTACCATTCGCATAATCAAAGAAATCCGTACAAGGATCCGCTTTTAAATCCATGGTTGCGGATTCCAACACTAGCTGATTTGAGTTTGCTGTTGTCGCAGGTACTTGTGCATAAGCCGCGCCCATACACAACAAGCCGACCACGCCACTCATTGTTTTGCGCTTGAACATAGCAGGTAACATAAATGGATCCTCTTTATTAAATGAGTTAAATTAATTAAATTGATTCGGCTATTTGAGTTATTACATCGTATGCCAACACATTAATCCTGATGGTGATGGCATTATTTTTCTAGTACTTGCACAGACAAACCAGAATACTGCCCAGGCGCATGGTAGACGCGCTGCGTTGCTTTTTGAAAATCTTCAGGATTGGCTTTTGGAATATCCATAAACTGCTGCGGATTCAAATCAACCAACGGGAACCATGAGCTTTGGACCTGGACCATAATTCTGTGACCACGACGGAAAGTATGATTAACATCTGGCATTTTATAGCTAACGGGCGTGACCTGATTGGCGATCAAAGGTTCCGGATGCTCGAAGCTATTACGGAACTTTGCCCGCATCGGCTCCCCACGAACCAGTTGCTGATAACCAGCCATATTCACTACCGGTGGTGGCACATCATGGCCACGCTCTTTTGCCACATGTTCATCCGGATAGTCGCTCGGGTAAACATCAATCAGCTTCACAACCCAATCAGCGTCTGTGCCACTACTCGAGACATACAATCTAGGCTCAACCTTACCAACAATCGTCAGGTCTTCTTGTAACACCTCAGACTGATACACCAGCACATCAGGTCGACTTGATGCAAAACGCTGATCCGAGATCATATATTCACGAGGCACACCCGTTGCGACATAAGAGATATAGGGGACTGGTTTTTTTGGGTCGCTGACATACTCATCAAATAATGAAGCACTGGCAGCGGGCTCTGTCCAACCTAGCGCACCATTGGCACCAAAATAAAGGGTCTTATGCTTTGCCTGTTGCGGCGGCCAACTCGCGTACTGACGCCAAACATTGGTACCCGTTTCAAAGACAGTTGCTTCGGACAACGTTTTGATTTCTGTGCCTTTGAGGTAATGTTCAAAGAACGGAAACAGAACATTCTTTCGATAATATTCACCCGTTTTGCTACCAAAATCTACATCACCCAGCATTTTTCCATCGGCATGGGCCCAGCCACCATGTGGCCATGGACCGATCACCAAGCCATTATAATTTCCTTTGTTATTTGATTTGATGCTGTCATAGGTAGCAAAAGGGCCGTGCACATCCTCGGCATCAAACCAGCCCCCCACAGTGAGAACAGCGGCTTTAATATTTTTTAGATGGGCAGCAATATTTCGCGACTGCCAATAGCTGTCGTAAGTGCTGTGCTCAACATTAGGCACAAAAAAGCCGCGCTGCTTGTCACTCATCTGCGCCGCGATATTTTTTAAACTCTGATACTGTAAAAAATACTGGTAACCATCGTTAGTACGATAATCAAAAGCACCCCAGCTCTTCGGATACGGCGTGGGATTTTTTTCTTCCGTAAAACTAGCCTAAAAATCGAAGTTTGCCGCCAGCATAAATGCACCGCCATGGTAGGAATCATCTCCCATAAACAGATCAGTGACAGGTGCTTGTGGGGACGCGGCCTTAATTGCGGGATGCGAATCAATGATACTTGCTGAAGTATAAAAACCCGGATACGAAATCCCCCAGATACCTACTTTTCCGTTATTTCCCGGAATATGTTTCAGTAGCCACTCGACGGTATCGTGCATATCCTGACTTTCACTCCCCTCCCCTGGCTGTCGCTGTGAGTTCACATGAGGGGTCATTTCTTGCCATTTACCTTCAGACATAAACCGACCGCGCACATCCTGATCAACAAAAATGTAACCACTCGCTTCAAATTCTTTAGAAGGGCCTACGGATTTTGGATAAAAATCGACACCATAGTGCGCCTCTTCACCGATACGCGTTCCTGTTCCGTAAGGCGTTCGCGTCATGAGAAAAGGATAAGTGCGGCTAGCATCCTTTGGCACATAAACAACCGTAAACAACCGTGTACCATCACGCATAGGTATTTGATACTCATATTTCGTGTAATTTTCACGGACAGTTGGGGCTGGAGAATCAGCCTTCTCAGAAGTAGCATCAGCTGCGTATGCAGAATAGTCCGCCAACATGACGAAACCACACATCACTGTTATTTTTTTCAGCCAAGACGACATGTCATCCCTTTTCTAATTGATTGGAGTTCTTAGTTAACAAACAAATGGCGGCAAATAAGCAAATAAATGAACTTGTTTTAGTAGCGATAGTCAGAGTATTTAAAGCATGCTTATCTCTGCTTCACTTTATTCCATTTTATTTTATTGTATTGATAGTTATTCTGGTCTGAAGCCATAAAGCCCGTGCAAAATAACCACATGGATTTCTATCCACACGTGAGGCGCGCGACGTTGCTATGCCATTTAAGTTAGCTACCGATAACAGAGTGTATTTTGAGAAATTAGTTTCTTTTTTTTGATGTAAACTTAAAATATTATCGAATATTTTTTCGTTTTTTAGAACAAAGGTCAGCGTTGTATGAAAACCTTAAAATTTGCTGCACTTTTCTGCCTTGGCTTTTGCGTGATGGGTAGTAGTTATGCTTGGCCTCGACATCATGGTGGGCCACGTGTTGGTTTTGGTTTGTACCTTAACCCCTTGCCACTCATGATTGGAGCGCCCTACTACAGCCCCAATTATTACTACGGCAATCCTTACTATGCCTATCCGCAAGAGGTTGTCGTCCGTGCTCCAATTGTTACTTACAGCACACCGATCTACACTACGGCACCAGCGCCGAGCTACGACACCTATGAAGTTCAACCGGGGATAACAAGCCAATCGTCCAGCGATGGAAAAGAATGGCTGTACTGCAATCAACCCGATGGCTTTTATCCTGCAGTAAAAGAGTGCCCGGGCGGATGGAGAAGGATCGTTAAATAATTACAGCAACAAAAAATAAAAAAGGGACAATAAACATTGTCCCTTTTTTTATGCTCAACGTCGCTCTAACAGCGATAAATTATTTCGTCGATAAGACTTTACGGATCGCTGCAGCCAACTCTTCCGCGACAAACTTGGCAACGTAGGCATCAGCCCCAACCGTTTTGATGTGCTCTTCATTAGTCTGACCAGATAATGACGAATGAATGATCACTGGGAGCGATTTATAACGATCATCCTGCTTGATCTTGCGGGTCAGTGTAAATCCATCCATTTCTGGCATTTCCAGATCAGTCAGCACCATCGCGACTTTATCACGCAAGCCCTTACCTTCAGACTGTGCAGCAGCAGCAAGGACTTGCAACTTATCCCACGCTTCTTTGCCGGTTTTGGTCATAATGAATGGTGCACCAATAGCGCCTAATGCCTTTTCGATAAGACTACGGGCGACACCAGAATCGTCTGCCGCCAGAATCACAGCCCCTTCTCTCATTAGCAAGCGATCGCCGATTGTTTCAGGATCAACGTCTTTCGCGTCGGAAGGCGCGATCTGACGCAGAATTTGCTCCACGTCCAACACCTGTGCAAGGCGGGTATTTTCAGTATCGCCATCGAGACGCGCAATACTGGTGACCATACCGCCAACAGCGCTATTTTCTGCGGACAACACCTGACTCCAGTCCAGGCGCACGATTTCTTCCACAGATTCAACAGCAAAACCCTGTGTAGTACGCGCATATTCCGTCACTAGCATGATATTTAAACCACTTTTCGGTACACAGCCAACAACCGAGGGCAAATCAATGACCGGAATAATCTGACCACGTAAGTTAACAACACCCAGCATGTGCGGCAACGCACCAGCTACTGCGGTAATCACTGGCATGGCGACAATTTCACGTACTTTGAATACATTGATGCCAAACAACTCTGTTCGATCACCACCACCGTCTCCGCCCAACCGAAAAAGTAGCAATTCAAACTTGTTTGAACCAGTGAGATTGGTACGCTCATCAACTTCTTGCTGTACTGTACTCATAATTGTCATCCTCAAAAAGTAATTAAATTGATTGTGAACATCTTACCAAGTTCAAGCATTTTTCAACATCAATATCTGTATCCCAAAGGAAACTTTTTGCTTATGTTGCGATCCTACACGCAAGCCGCGCGATAGTCATCACCATAGCCACATAAGTTTACATTCACTGTAGCCAAGAATGTATCAAAACTGAAACTACCTTACTATTTTATGATGCGGTAGCAGGGTGTGTACGCTTTACCCGGTAATTTCATGCGATTTTGCACAACAAAAGCACTGAGCAACGCATCCATCGATTCCATAATAGCAACATCTCCATGAATTTCGAAGTTTCCGTGTTGTTCAATAGCACGAATCCCCTGATTTTTAACATTTCCAGCTACAACGCCCGAGAATGCTCGGCGCAAATTAGCGGCAAGTAAATGTGGCTCCTGGTTTTTGTGCAACTCAAGATGTCGCATATTCTCATGCGTAGGCTCAAACGGTTTCTGGAATTCGGCATCAATCTTCAAGAGCCAGTTGAAATAATACGCATCCCCTTTTTGCTTACGATATTCACGCACCTGCTTGATACCTTTTTCAACTTCTTGGGCGACCAAGGAAGGATTATTAACAATAATCTGATATCGCTTTTGCGCCTCGGAACCCAGGGTATCAAGAATAAACCGATCAATCTGAGCAAAATAATCTGCTGCATTTGCCGGGCCAGTAAAGATCAATGGAAAAGGAAGGTCAGCATTTTCCGGGTGCAATAAAATTCCCAGCAAGTATAAAATCTCTTCCGCCGTCCCTGCGCCACCCGGAAAGACGATCACTGCATGGCCGACCCGTACAAAGGCTTCCAGACGTTTTTCAATATCTGGCATGATCACCAAATCATTGACAATCGGATTCGGCGCTTCGGCAGCAATAATGCCTGGCTCCGTTAATCCCAGATAGCGGCTATGCGAAAGCCTTTGCTTTGCATGTCCGATAGTGGCGCCCTTCATCGGTCCTTTCATCGCACCAGGACCACATCCCGTGCAGATATCAAGACCTCGCAACCCCAACTGATAACCAACGTGCTTGGTGTAATCGTATTCTGGTCCAGAAATCGAATGACCTCCCCAGCAAACAACCAGATTAGGATTCACTTGTGGCTTTAATAAATTAGCGTTGCGCAAAACATGGAATACAGTATCCGTAATTCCTTCAGACGTGCTCAAATCAAATTTATTACCATCCGCAATTTCGACGTTAATAAACAAGATATCCCGCAACACCGCAAACAGATGTTCTTGTATACCTTTGATCATCACACCATTAACAAATGCTGTCGCCGGTGCACCTTTCACATCAAGCTTAATACCGCGTTCACGTTGAATAATGCTGATGTCAAAACTCTTATAGCGCTCAAGTAATTCCTTGCCATCATCCAGACCACTGCCACAATTTAATACCGCCAACGCGCAGTTACGGAAAACCTGATACAACCCGCCGTGGCTGTTGTCGAGTAATTTACCAACCTCAGCTTTAGACAGCACCTCCATCCGGCCTTCTGGAGAAATTTGGGTATCAATGACTTCATATTCAATCATGGTTGCTTTCTCCTTTTCAAACGCACACCTAGCTATGCAGAGTGCTTACCTTCAACTATCTGCGCGCGTCCAACAGTGAGCACAGATAAAAAATTAACATGCACAATACGACCACCAACAATAACGTTGCTTTAGAATCATTATGCACGTAATCAGAAAAATACTTAGTGATACCACACCTTTTTTTACATATAAAATTTACGTGAAATGATGATCAACAATTTAATTTAAAATATTTACCTGACTTACTTGTATATTCAACTAATGCCATGTATAGTTCTGACCTTCAGACGCGGGGTGGAGCAGTCTGGCAGCTCGTCGGGCTCATAACCCGAAGGTCGTAGGTTCAAATCCTGCCCCCGCAACCAGTTTAGTAAAAAAGGCTTACGACATGTCGTAAGCCTTTTTTTATTTCATGGCATTTTTCAGCAAATCCAATCACGTTGAAAGAGATCGCAAGCAAAATTGAGTGTCTTGAGACCATAGGGCACATTGCATGGCGATTAATTTCAATTCGTTTTTGCATATACCCAAAAATCTCGGGGTTGTCCACGAACCATTCTGAAGCGACGCAATTTACCCTCAAGTTCAAAATCACATTTTTGCAAAACGCGTGCAGATGCTATATTCGTATCAAGCGCTGTTGCCTGAATGCGGACAAAACCACCATCGGTTAAGCCCCAACGGACCAAAGATTGGCAGCAAGAAGTAGCAATACCTCTGCCCCAGAAGCGGGGATGAAGATTGTAGGCAATTTCCGCCGTGCGATTAATATCAGAAATCGTATGAAACCCTATCGTACCAACAAACGCCTTCGTAGCTTTTTCAATAATGGCAAATTGAATTGGTGATCCCGGCACGTCGGCATGATAAGACGCAATCAACGCACACAAATCATCAGCAGATGCCAAAGTCCAGCTAGTATGCTCAATCGCGTGTGGCAATGAAAGGTATCCATACCATACGTCTACATCGGATAGCTCAACGGGACGCAACATGAACTGCTCATCGTCGAATATAGGGGATGGGGATATGCGCATAGAATTGGCTCAGGGGACCATTAAACTCTTGATCGGTTTGTGTGAAAAGCGTTTGAATTATGCCGCACTTAACAGCCGCCCTCCTCAGCAGATGTATTAGCTGAGGAGGGGGTTAATGAGATAAATCTCTTTCGACGACAGATCTTACTTGCCGCGGTAGACGGCGCAAAGTTTGTTTCCATCAGGATCACGGACATATCCCAAATGCATTGCTCCCATACTACTTTCACGCAAGCCAGGTGGCGCCTCGCAGGTTTGGCCACCATGCGCTACTGCGGTGTCATGGAATTCTTTCACTTGCTCTGCGGAGTTACACTTAAAACCGATGGTGCCGCCATTTGCAAATGTCGCCGGCTCACCGTTAATCGGTTCACTCACACCGAAACTGCTACCATCATGGCGGTAGAACAAGCGAGTATGACCGGACGGTGCCACATTGCGAGTACCTTCTCCTGCACCAAAGATACCAAGAACAGCATCGTAGAATTTTTTAGAACGTTCTATATCGTTAGAACCAATCATTACATGACTAAACACGAGGTCTCCTTTATGTCCCAAAATGGGATTTTTAAAAAACAAAAACACTGAGCCGATTGCAATCAGCAACCACTATTGTACTAGTTTCAATCAAACAGCAAGATCTACGCCGCACTATTGAGTACGTTACTGCCCAACGCTTATGCCCTAACAAGACACAAAACACAGTAAGCCTACATGTTAGTTATCAACGTTATGCCAGATCAGCCCTGCTGACTCACGTCTGGCATTTCAGACTGAATCGAGATCTGACCACTTAACAGTTTATGAATCGGGCACTTATCAGCGATTTGCATTAAGCGCTCACGGTCTGCATCGGCGATCTCTCCTTGGATATAAATACGGCGCAGCATCTGGTATGTGACCAGACCTTGCTCGTTTTTACTCTCGATACGGTCAACAGTGACGCGGAGATCGGTTACCGCCATTTGACGGCGACGGATATACAATTCCAATGTCAGCGTCGTACACGATGCCAGTGCAGAATCCAATAAATCGTGAGGATCAGGTGCCAGATCAAGCGAACCCGACGCTCGATCAATATCCGCATTCCAGACATGCCGTCCGTTACTCAAGGTAGTTAATGCGCCATTGGCACGGTGCAATTTTGCTTCGATAGTCATGACTTATACATCCATTGATAACGTGACGATTTTTAAATTTTTTACAATCTTTCGAATTGTAGCTGGTCGATGATTAATATTAAAGTCGATTGTCACAGGTTCATTTTTACGCCTTAACCGCATCGCGGTATCCATAAAAACACTATAAAATTTAACTTCAAGGTCGATGTACAGAAAAAAGACATTGAATCGTTGGTCGATATCGCGTAACCTTCGTGTCCCAATTTGCACCGAAATGCTATTAGATGCAGTCAGATGAAAGATAACAAAGATAACGCCACGATGGAATTACCAGGCTTCGCTGAGCCACAACTGGACTTCTCGGAATCGCGTAAGATTAATACCCCGCCAAAACGCAACAAATCCGCAAAACAAGTCCAGCTCAATTTATTGGAAGAGCTTGGCCCCACGGATATCAGCGGCCTTCCGGCATGGGTCAATGATGAAAATACCGACCTGACTGGCTTACCTGTCTGGCGTTGAGGCTTGGGTAACTGCAGCGTCGGTCACGATCCCAAAATACCCTCCGAAACGTCCCTCCTATCATCCTTCGAGTTAGTTCTTTATAGCAAGCGAACCTCCCGACGCGGAGGTGCGGTAGACCAAAATGGATCAATACGGCTGATATATCAACGCCGATATCCATCTAAAATCAGGCAAAGCAGACGCAGTGTTTTATAATCACTGAAATTTACTGCCAAATCCAGCTCAATAGCAATTCAACCGCAATTCAACAGCATTCACCCCACTATGACATCTCAATTCAATAAAAAAAGCGAAGCATGGTCTGCGCGTTTCTCTGAACCCGTCTCTGATCTCGTCAAACGTTACACTGCATCTGTATTTTTTGACAATCGCATGGCAAGCGTCGATATTCAGGGTTCGCTCGCACATGCAGAAATGTTAAGCGCACAGCATATTATCAGCGCTCAGGACTATGCAGACATTCAGCGCGGTATGGCACAAATTCAGAGTGAAATTGAATCTGGCCAGTTTGAATGGTTACTCGACCTCGAAGATGTCCATCTGAATATCGAAAAACGCCTGACCGAACTGGTTGGTGACGCAGGTAAGCGTCTGCATACAGGTCGTTCACGTAACGACCAGGTAGCGACCGACATCCGGCTGTACATGCGCGCTGCGATTGACAATATTATTGAGCTGCTGCGCGGCTTGCGTGGTGCACTGATTGATCTGGCGGAAAAAAATGCTGAAACCATTTTGCCAGGCTTCACCCACATGCAAGTGGCACAACCGATCACCTTTGGCCACCATATCCTCGCCTATGTTGAAATGTTTGGCCGCGATACAGAGCGAATGCAAGATTGCCGCAAGCGCGTCAACCGCCTGCCGTTGGGCGCTGCAGCACTTGCTGGCACGACGTTCCCGATTGATCGTGAACGCGTTGCCCGCACATTGGGTTTTGATGAAGTTTGCTATAACTCACTCGATGCTGTCTCCGACCGTGACTTTGCGATTGAATTCTGCGCTGCGGCAGCACTAATCATGACGCATATCTCTCGCATGTCAGAAGAATTGGTTATATGGATGAGTCCGCGTGTTGGCTTTATTGATATTGCCGACCGCTTCTGCACAGGCTCATCGATCATGCCGCAAAAGAAAAATCCAGACGTTCCTGAACTGGCACGTGGCAAAACAGGACGCGTTAATGGTCACTTGATTTCGTTACTTACGCTGATGAAAGGCCAGCCGCTGGCTTACAACAAAGACAATCAGGAAGACAAAGAACCTCTATTTGACACCGTTGACACGATCATTGATACGCTACGTATCTTCGCGGATATGGCCACTGGCATCAGTGTCAAACCAGATGCCATGCGCGCCGCCGCTTTGCAAGGGTACGCAACAGCAACGGATCTGGCTGATTATCTGGTCAAAAAAGGCTTACCTTTCCGTGACGCTCACGAAGCCGTCGCTCATGCAGTAAAAACCTGCGTAGAAAAAGGCTGTGACCTGAGCGACATGTCGCTCGCCGAATTACAAACCTACTCTCCATTGATTGGCGAGGATATTTTTCAGGTTCTGACCTTAGAAGGCTCAGTCGCAGCGCGTGACCATATTGGTGGCACTGCACCAAATCAAGTACGTTTAGCGATCATCAGAGCACGCGAGAAGTTAGCTCAATAAGCTGCCTGACCAAGGATGATTCGTTATCGCCTCGAGATAACGGATCATCCAACCCTGTCGCCTTGGTCAATATATTCTTATCCCCGTCGCTGCAAGAAGGCGTGTCATCGATGCCTTACAAGTATTGTTCGCGAGGTCCCTTCCATCAATATCGACAACATATTGCTGCATTGCAAAATAGGCTAAAGCACGTTTTGTATTGCTGTTCCTCGAGACAAGCAATACAATCTTTGGCAAAATACTATTTAGCAAATAAAAACTTTTGCAAATAATCGTGTCATTCTTGAACAAAATATTCCAGGAGATGTTGATGTCACACCAGCTTAAATGGCTCGCCGCAAGTGCTTTAATCAGTTCCGCTACGATGGCGCAAGCCGCAGACATTAAAATCGGTGTCGCTGAAGCACTTTCTGGCCCCGCCGCAAAATACGGCACCGCGATCAGAAATGGTTTCACGCTTGCGACTGAGGGTATTAATGCTAAAGGTGGCATCAATGGCGATAAGATCGTTCTGGTAGTAGAGGATGAGCAAGGTAAAAAAGAAGAAGCAATCAATGCATTTAAAAAACTGCTTTTTCAGAGCAAGGTATTAATGGTGTTTGGCCCGACGCTATCCAACTCAGCATTCGCTGCTGACCCTATCGCCAATGCCAACAAGACTGTGGTGTTTGGCACAAGCAATACAGCGGACGGCATTACCAATCTGGGACCATTTACCTTCCGTAATTCTGTAATGGAAGCCGACGTTTTGCCTGTCACCACCAAAGCTGCAGTCAAACAATTTAACATCAAAAAAGTCGCCGTCATCTACGGCAATGACGACGCCTTTACGAAGAGTGGCTACGATGTGTTCAAAGCGACCTTGGCAGACCAAAAAATTACTGTTACCGAGACTGAAACCTACGCCAAAGGCGATGTGGATTTTAAAGCGCAACTCACAAAAATCAAATCTTCAGCCCCTGATGCGATCGTTTGTTCATGCTTGGCCGAGGAAGCCGCCAATATCATTCTACAAACTCGCTCTCTTGGAATGAAGCAACCATTCATCGGCGGTAATGGGTTTAATTCACCAAAATTGTTTGACATTGCAAAAGATGCAGCAGATAACACCTTAATGGGAAGTCCATGGTCTGCAGAAAACCCGTCTGCTGCGAACAAACAATTCATCGCAGATTACAAAGCAAAATTCGGCACAGATCCCGACCAGTTCGCAGCGCAAGCTTATGATGCAATGCAAATCGTTGTTGAGGGCATCAAAAAGATTAAGCTCAGTGGCGACCTGAACAAAGACCGGATCGCATTGCGCGATGCCTTGCCAGCAATCAAGTTTGAAGGAGCCACCGGAAAATTCTCCTTCCGTCGTGCCGCTGCTAAAGACGGTAAAGAACCAGGCTATGACGCACAACAAGACGCTATCGTCAATATCGCCAAAGGTGGAAAATTCACATTACTGAAGTAAGACAAAATCTTAATTCGCGATTCAACTGGCTGGTAGCAGAACATTGTTATCAGTCAGAGCAGTCACCGATGGCAAATCGATTTCAACCCCTTTTCGATGTAACACCGCACAAGTGAGCGAAGAGGTTGAAATCAACGAACAATCTGCAGCGCCCCACCGCTTTGTTTAATCATGTCATCTCCCGCAATTCAAATGCAGCACTCTCTGGAACACCATGTTTGCTCAACAACTTGTTAATGCCCTGACGCTAGGCAGCGTCTACGCTCTGTTTGCTTTAGGTTTTACGCTGATATTTGGTGTCCTTGGTGTGATCAATCTCTCGCATGGCGCTATTTTCATGCTCGGCAGCTATATTGCGCTCTTGTTAGTGAACCATTTTCAGATGTCTTTGTGGCTGGCGATGCTTTTATCCATGCTCGCCTGTGGCACGCTGGGAGTCATTGTCGACCTCCTGGTTCTGCGTCCGCTACGCAAACGTAATGCACCTCATCTTGCCCCAATGATCGCCACCATTGGCGTCGCCATCATGATCACCAATATCTCCCAGGGTATCTTTGGGGCAGAAAATCAACGCTTCCCAATCGGAACAATTCCTGAGGATAGCGTCAGCATCGGTAGTCTGCATCTGACCGCCGTGCAATTAGCGATTGTGCTGATTTCATTTGGCCTAATGCTGGCATTGTTAGCGCTGATGCGGCGCACCCAACTAGGAAAAGCCTTAAGGGCCATCGCTGAATCTCCAAAAGCCGCCTATCTGCTAGGGATCAACGTCGAAGCATTGTTTTTTCTGACCTCATTTGCCGCTGCGGCATTGGGCGGCGCTGCAGGCGTATTGGTCGGTCTTTCATTCAATGCGATCTCACCATTCATGGGACAACCGATGTTACACAAAGGGATCGCCGTCATCATTTTGGGTGGCATGGGCGATATCCGCGGCGCGATGCTAGGCGGTCTATTCCTTGGCTTTGCGGAGGTAATGAGTGTCGCTTATTTATCCAGCGATTACCGAGATGCGATTGCTTTTGGTTTGTTATTTGTCATTTTATTAGTACGGCCAGCAGGTATGTTTGGCAAAATATTAGAAAGAAAGGCGTAAGTCATGCTCGAATGGTGGGACGGTTTTTGGGCGATTTACAGCTCTGTTATTTTTGGCATCGGCATCAACGCCATGCTGGCACTCTCTATTTACTTAACGCTCTCTTGCGGACTGCTGTCGCTTGCGAATGCCGCCTTTATGGGGATTGGCGCTTATGCAGCCGCCATGATCACGATGCAAACCAGTTTATCCTTCCCTGTTGCCTTACTAGCTTCAGCCATCGCGCCAGCACTCGTTGCACTGGTGATTGGCGTGCCGACGCTACGCTTATCTGGGGTATACCTCGCAATGGCAACGCTTGGGTTTGGTGAAGTCGTGCGTGTGATTGTGCTCAATCTGGACATTACCGGTGGACCAATGGGATTAAACGGCATCGAGCAAAAAACAGAGTGGTGGCACATCATCCTGCTGCTAGGTACAATGTTATTTGCGCTGGCAAGAATGCGCCGTTCAAAAATTGGGCGCGCCTTTGAAGCGATTAAAGAAGACGAAATTGCCGCGCGGCTGATGGGCGTGAATGTCGGACGTTACAAACTCCTTGCGTTTGTATCTGGCGCAATCATCGCCGGCATTGCTGGCGGCCTCAATGCCCACTACACCTTTACCATCGGCCCGGCTAACTACGGCTTTGAAAATGCCGTCGATATCCTTACTATGGCCGTCTTTGGTGGCACCAGCAATTTGATCGGTCCTTTAGTAGGAAGCTTTACGTTAAGTGTTCTTCCTGAATTGATGAGCTCGCTCAAAGATTTCCGGCTTGCTGCGAACGGCTTGATTTTAATTATCGTGATTTTGTACCTACCCAAGGGTATATGCGACCCCGCCAGATTCCGTCAACTCCGCCGTCGTTTTCAATCATCAAAGGTGCAGTAAATGTTGACTCTCACTTCTGTCAGTAAAAATTTTGGCGGTCTTCAGGTATTGCATGACGTAAGCTTTAGCATGAAACCCGGCAGCATCTTTGGCCTCATTGGTCCGAATGGTGCTGGCAAGACAACGATCGTCAATCTCATCACCGGTCTCATTAAACCATCAAGCGGAGAAATCAGCTTTAATGGTCAGGATCTTGGTAATATTGCGCCCCATGAGATCACCAGCGCCGGAATCGCACGAACATTTCAAAATATCCGTATTTTCAAAGAAATGAGCTTACTGGAGAACGTTATTGTCGGTATGCACGGACATCTGAACTATGGGCCGCTGAGTATGCTATTTCACCTCCCTTCTTTCAGACAGGCCGAGCAAAAAGCAAGAGCGCGCGCCATGGAACTCCTGTCCTGGGTCCGATTAGAACATAAAGCACTGATGCTCGCGGACAATTTATCGTATGGCGAGCAACGCAAGCTGGAACTTGCCCGTGCCTTAGCGACGGATCCTAAATTACTGCTACTAGACGAACCCGTCGCAGGTATGAACCCGGCAGAAAAAACCGAACTCATGGCAGAAATCAAGAATATCCGTGATAGGGGATTTTCTATTTTTATGATCGAACACGATATGCGCTTTGTCATGGAGCTTTGCGACCATATTGCCGTCCTCAACTTCGGAAAAATTATCGCTGATGGGACGCCCGCAGAAATTAGACACAATCCAGAAGTCATCGAAGCTTACCTCGGCAAGGAGGACGCAGTATGAGTGCGCTCCTTAACGTCAGTCAATTGCACGTTGCCTATGGCCACGTCAAAGCAGTTAAAGGTATCGATCTAGAATTACACACCGGAGAAATTACCGCGCTGGTAGGTGCCAACGGTGCCGGCAAGAGTACCACCTTGCTTGCTATTTCCGGCCTCATCAAAGCGAGCGCCGGGAGTATTCTGTTTAATGGCGAAGAGTTACTGACAGCATCGCCCCATCATATTGTGCAAAAGGGATTGATTCAGGTAGCGGAAGGTCGTGCCATTCTTGGAACCTTAACGGTACAAGAAAATCTCGATCTTGGTGCCTATACCCGTCGTGACAAAGCAAATATTGCTGCGGATTTAGCATGGGTCTTTTCGTTATTTCCAGTCTTAAAAAACCGTGCAAATGGTCTGGCTGGAAATCTGTCTGGCGGCGAGCAACAAATGCTGGCAATTGGCCGAGCACTGATGGCGCGTCCTAACATACTTTTGCTAGATGAACCCTCGATGGGGCTTGCGCCACTGATGGTGCAAGAAATTTTCAGAATCATCAAAGAAATTAACAAAACCGGACTGACGATTTTATTGGTAGAACAAAACGTCAAACAAGCGTTAAAAATTGCAGAACGCGGCTACGTGCTTGAAAATGGCGAGATGGTACTGCATGACAGTGGCACTAACCTGCTGAACAATCCGCGCGTGATCGCAGCCTATCTGGGCACCTGATTTCACAAAAAAACAGCGCCAGACGATCTTGCTGTCCGGCGCTGCATTGCATCAGTCTCTGAAGTTTTAACTACCTGCGACAGTCATGCTTTCAATCAGAATCGATCCGGTCTCTTTTGTACCCCGGATAAGGCTATCTGCACCGATAGCGACGATTTGCATAAACATCTCACGCATATTGCCAGCAATGGTAATTTCTTCAACAGGGAACTGAATCACGCCATTCTCAACCCAGTATCCGGAAGCGCCGCGCGAGTAGTCGCCTGTGACATAGTTCACGCCCTGCCCCATTAATTCTGTCACCAGCAAGCCAGTGCCCATTTTTTTGAGCATGGCAGCAAAATTATCAGTGCGTTTTGCCAGGCTTGAGCGCAAGCTAAGATTATGTGAGCCGCCGGCATTCCCTGTCGTTTTCATGCCCAACTTACGTCCTGAGTACGAAGACAAGAAATAGCCCTGCAATACACCATTACTGACCACATCGCGCTTGACGGTTCTGACACCTTCATCATCAAACGGAGATGAACCAACGGCACCGATAACATGCGGATCCTCAACAATCTGAATATGGTCCGGAAAAATCTGCTTACCCAAAGAGTCAGGCAAAAAAGTGGATTTACGATACAGCGCACCACCCGACGTCGCCTGAACAAAAGAACCCAGCAAACCTGCTGCTAACGGTGCTTCGAACAGGACTGGACATTTACGCGTATCAAGCTTACGTGCATTGAGACGCGCCAGCGCCCGCTCAGCGGCATAGCGACCAATGTCCTCTGGCTTGGCTAATTTTTTAGGATTACGCTGCGATGAATACCAATCATCACGTTGCATTTTTGCACCTTTACCTGCAATTGGCGCAACGGAAATGGTGTGACGAGAAATCGGATAGCCGCCCATAAAACCACGTGAATTTGCGGAAACGAAATGTGATTGCTGGACATGTACACTGGCACCTTCACTATTCGTGATGCGCTTATCAACGGCAAAAGCAGCTGCTTCTGTGCGCTTGGCGATGTCGATTGCCTCTTGAGCACTGATTAACCACGGGTGACATAGTTTGAGGTCAAGTGGTGCAGTTTCAAACAAATCGGCATCGGCTAACCCAGCACAATCATCTTCTGCAGTAAAGCGGGCGATGTTATAGGCCGCGTCGACTGTATCGCGTAATGCCTGACTGGAAAAGTCGGATGTGCTCGCGTTACCACGACGTTGACCGATGTAGACCGTAATACCGATCCCTTTATCTCGATTTTGCTCTATGGTTTCTACTTTCCCTTTACGAACACTGATCGATAAACCACCGCCTTCACTGATTTCGACGGCCGCATCCGAAGCGCCTTTTTCTTTTGCAAAAAGCAACATATCTTGTGAAATCTGCTGCAACTGATCTTGGGTATGGGTAAAAACGGGTTTGCTCATAGAGACGATTTCTGTGAAGAGATTAGGCTAATAGGAATAAGCATGCTTGTCTTAAAACAGTGTCATTATCCAAATCAGATAAACGATTCCACTGTTTCAGAGGGCATTTTTGAGTATATCCCAGCTAAAAAGGGTATCATAGCAGCCGTTTCGTAAAGTTTATAGTAAAGGCGCAGAATTATGCCAAATCCAAATCGTGGCTCATGTGGCTACCAGTCCAATGAGTTTGAAGAAGAGTACGACCGTCCGTCAAAATCCGAGTTAAAGCGCCAAATGACCGCGCTGCAAAAATTAGGGCAGGAATTGGTTGAACAGCCACGTGAACGCGTCAAACGCGTTCCTATGCCAGAAGATGTGCGTGATGCCATTATCGAATGCCAACAAATCACGAACCACGAAGGTCGTCGCCGTCAGATGCAGTACGTCGGTAAAAAAATGCGTACCCTCGATGAAGAAGAAGTGGCGTTGATCCAGAAAACGATCGACAGCTGGAAAGGTGCGTCCAAATCAGAAACTGCTGCCATGCACGCCCTGGAACGCCGTCGCGACAAATTGTTAACGGATGACAATACCTTGACCGAATTACTGGCAGAACATCCGGAACTCGATGTGCAGCATCTGCGCACGCTGATCCGCAATGCCCGTAAAGAACAAGCAGAGAATAAGCCACCAAAGGCCTACCGCGAAATTTTCCAGATTTTGAAACAATTGCAAAAAGCCGACAACAAAGGCAATGCAACTGACGAAGAAGATCTGGAAGACGAAGAGGACGAGGAAGATGAGCAATCCTGATCCATTGGATCGCGCATTGCGCATCGGTCTGGTATCGATTTCCGACCGAGCTTCCGCTGGCATTTATCAAGATCAGGGCTTACCTGCTTTGCAGGAATGGTTTGGCCATGCGCTGACCAGCGCATGGCATATGCAAACGCGTCTGATTCCTGATGAGCGCCCTGCGATTGAGCAAGCCTTAATTGATCTGATTGATATCGCGCGTTGCGACCTAGTCATCACGACTGGTGGTACAGGCCCGTCTAGGCGCGATGTCACACCTGAAGCAACGCTGGCGGTAGCAACCAAAGAAATGCCGGGATTTGGCGAGCAAATGCGCCAGATCAGTCTGCGCTTTGTGCCAACCGCGATCTTGTCGCGTCAGGTTGCGGTTATCCGCGAGACGACAGATCACGCAGCGCTGATTCTGAACTTACCAGGCCAACCCAAGTCGATCAAAGAGACATTGGAAGGCCTGAAAGATGCAGACGGCACGCAAGTGGTGAACGGCATCTTTGCCGCAGTTCCTTATTGCATCGACCTCATTGGTGGTCCGTACATTGAGACCAATGATGCCGTGTGCAAAGCGTTTCGCCCTAAGTCAGCAATCCGTCGTCCTGCGCAATAACGCGTAAGACACGTCAGCACTACCCTGCCGATCCCCATGCAACATTCAGTGCCACCAGACTCAAGACGACGGTGGCTGCTGAGTTGCGGACTGATGGCCTTTGTCACTGGCGTTGCAGGACTCAGCCAGGCAGAACAGGCAGCAGCGACACCCTCATCTAAACCACTGACAACCAAGAAGAAAGCCAAGCCCATGACGAGCAATTTACTTGATACCATCGAATTAGAAAGCGGCCCACAACCCAGCGTTGCCATCATCTGGATGCACGGCCTTGGTGCCGATGCAAATGACTTTGTACCTATCGTCAAAGAACTCGATCTGCACGACTGCCCTGCGATACGTTTTGTGTTCCCCAATGCCCCAACGATGCCAGTGACTATCAACGGCGGCTACGTCATGCGCGCTTGGTATGACATTCTGGGTACCGATATCGCCAAACGTGAAGACGAAAAAGGCTTGCGCAGCTCCCAGACAGAAATCGAAAAACTGATTACACGTGAGATCGCACGCGGCATTCCAGCCAATCGCATCATTCTGGCGGGTTTCTCACAAGGATGCGCAATGACATTGCAAACAGGCCTCCGTTACCCAGAAAAACTAGCTGGCCTGCTTTGCCTGTCCGGTTACGTACCCCTGCGCGACGTTGTTGCCAGCGAGCGTCACGCAGCCAATCAACACACCCCGATTTTCTTGGCCCATGGCCGCGCTGATCCAGTGATCCACATCCAACGCGCTGAACAATCACGTGATTTACTAAAAGAAATGGGCTACCCAGTCGCATGGCATGAATACATGATGCAACACTCTGTTTGCCAAGAAGAAATCGATGATATTGGAAATTGGCTACGCTCTGTGCTGAAAGTGTAAAAAACAAGGATAGAAATTTATAGGGCGGGTACAACCCGCCCTGCTACTCACTTCAGCTCATGCCATTCGAAGCAAGCAATCAGTGGATAAACCTAGACTCAGCTAAAGTCTTTCCACGTCTGAAGGTCAATTTGCACTGACGCCTCGCCAGCAGACATCCAGATCTGTCCGTCTTGTATCGTGCATTGCAGTTGCATGCTGCGTTGCGCTAGCTTCTCCAACGCCTGACTTTGCTCAGTCGGCACGTTCATCACTTTCAGATTTTTGGCACGATCAAGTCGGCTATTCATTTGTTTCCACCAGATATCACTGGCACTGGCGAAACTATACACCACGACTTTATCAGACCGACCACACGCTTTGAGTAGACGACGATCATCAGGCTGTCCCACTTCAATCCAGAGCTGAATTGCATCCGTGTAGTCTTTCTCCCACAAATCCGGCTCTTCGGTATCCGAGATCCCTTTACCAAACTCCAGACGTTCTGCAGCATGAATAGCAAATGCTAGCACCCTGATCATCATGCGCTCATCCGTTTCTGAAGGATGACGTGCGATTGTCAGGCTATGGTCCGCGTAATAACCGCGATCCATATCAGAGATATTTAAGTCGGCTTTATAGATAATTGATTTGAGTGCCATTATTTGAATACCACCGTTTTATGACCATTTAACAAAATACGGTGTTCGACAAAGCATTTCACTGCACGCGCCAAAACCACACATTCCACATCTCTACCGATAGCAGTAAGTGTTTCCGGGTCCATTGCATGATCAACCCGTTCCACATCCTGCTCAATGATCGGCCCTTCATCCAGATCGCCCGTCACAAAGTGCGCAGTTGCACCGATCAGCTTGACGCCACGCTCATGCGCCTGGTAATACGGTTTTGCACCTTTGAAACTTGGTAAAAAAGAATGATGAATATTAATGGCCTTACCACGTAGCGCATCACACATCGTGGGCGACAGAATCTGCATATAACGCGCCAGCACGACAAGCTCAATATCATTCGCCGCAACAAGCTCCAGAATTTTCTGCTCTTGCGCTTGTTTGGCGTCGGGTGCAGCGCCAGCAGCTAAAGGTAAATGATGGAATGGAATATTATAGCTAGCAGCTAATTGGTAAAAATCGGTGTGATTTGAAACAATCGCCTTAATCTCAACGGGAAGCAAACCACTCTTATAGCGGAATAACAGATCATTCAGGCAGTGACCAATTTTGGACACCATTAACATCACTCTTGGCTTATGATGCGCGTCATGTAACTGCCAGCTCATCTGCATGCCGTCCGCCAAGATAGCAAACGCTTGACGCAAGGCGGCATCTCCAATGGCAGAATCTTCTACCGCAAAATGGACGCGCATAAAGAATGTGGCCGATTGCGCATCACCGAACTGCGCCGAATCAATAATATTGCAGCCATGTTGCGCCAAAAATCCCGATACACTGTGCACGATACCGCGCTGATCGGGACAAGATAAAGTCAGGATATATTCTGGTTGTATTGTCATAATAATATTACTTCACCCAAATAAACAATTTTCCGAATGGAAAACAAATTTAATTTGGTCATAGGGCTAAAAATTTAACTGGCTATTGTCGCACGTTCCGCGGCACAAATCAGCAACCCAGTTTTTCCTATCCTGCGACAACATAAAAAGCACGAACGTTCTAATTAATGTATAGTCATGTTCTGATTTGCTTAAAAAATAGCAGATGTAACGCCAAGTACCGCAGCAGCACTATCATTAAATAAATAAGTATTAAAAAATAAGTAAATAAAAATCAGATCAATAAATAAGGAGACAACATGACCGCCCTGATTAATCAGCAATATCGCCTTGCAGCCCGACCTGTCGGCACGCCAAAACACAGCGACTGGCGTTTTACCTCAGAAGAGGTGCGAGAACTGGTAGATGGAGAAATTCTGGTACAGACCATTTACCTCTCCCTTGATCCTGCAATGCGCGGTTGGATGAACGAAGGCAAATCCTATATCCGCCCGGTAGCGATTGATGAAGTTATGCGCGCTGGCGGCATTGGTAAGGTGATCGGTTCCAAATCGCCAAAATTTGTGGTTGGTGACTACGTTTCCGGCGGTACTGGCGTACAAAACTATTGGATTGGTAATGCAACCGACAAAACCGCCGCCTTCTACAAAGTTGATCCACGCCTTGCACCTCTGCCAAAATTTTTGAACGCGCTCGGCATGCCGGGGATGACTGCCTATTTCGGATTGCTTGATGTTGGCCTACCCAAAGCGGGAGAAACCGTCGTCGTATCTGGCGCAGCAGGCGCAGTTGGACAAACGGTTGGTCAGGTCGCCAAGCAAAAAGGTTGCCGCGTCGTTGGTATCGCAGGCGGCAAGGATAAGTGCGACTTTGTCGTCAACGAACTTGGTTTTGACGCTTGTATCGACTACAAATCAGGTTCTGTGCGCGATGGCTTGAAAGAACATTGTCCGAATGGTGTTGACATCTATTTTGACAATGTCGGTGGAGACATTTTGGATACCGTCTTGACCCGTATCAACATGAAAGCACGCATCATTATCTGCGGTGCCATCTCTCAATATAACAATACGACACCGGTCAAAGGCCCAGCGAATTATTTATCACTCTTAGTGAATCGCGCTCGCATGGAAGGCATTGTGGTATTCGATTACGCTGACCGTTATAGCGATGCCGTTGCAGAAATGGGCAAATGGATGGCAGCAGGAAAGTTTCAGACACGTGAAGACATTGTTCAGGGTTTAGAAACGTTCCCTGATACGCTGATGATGCTGTTTGAAGGTAAGAACTTTGGCAAACTGATTTTGCAAGTCAGTCAAGAATAATCATAGTAAGAGAATTCACACTCCTCTTGTCCGCGCAAGAAAGGAGTGTGAGCAGATCACAAATACGGCTTCAGCCAACCCAAGCCGTCAGAAGTGCCTGCCTTTGGACGGTATTCACACCCAATCCAACCGGCATAGCCAAGTTCGTCCAATAATGTAAACAGATAGGGATAATTGACCTCACCGTCACTAGGCTCATGCCGTGTCGGGACCCCAGCAATCTGAATATGCCCAATGCCACCAATGGGACGTGATATATCTCGCCTGAGTTTCATTGCGATATCCCCCTCCATGATCTGGCAGTGATACATATCAAACTGTACTTGCAAGTAACTATTCCCAAGCTCTTCACAAATACGTTGAGCATCATGCTGATAATTTAAAAAGTAACCTGGCATATCACGGGTATTGATTGGCTCAATCAATATAGTAATTTCCTCACGGGAGGCCATTAATGCGGCGTAAGCAAGATTACTCAAATAGACCGCACGGTGTTTCTCAACATCCTGATCCTGGCTCAAAAAACCTGCCATCACATGAATATGGCGATTCCCTAGAATTTTTGCGTATTGCAGAGCCAAATCAATCGATCGCTTAAACTCTTCCTCACGACCAGGTAACGAGGCGATACCACGCTCCCCTGCCGCCCAGTCTCCTGGGGGTGCGTTGAATAACGCCTGTTGCAGGCCAAACTTATCAAGTTTATCGCGAATCACCTGCGCTGGGTATTCATACGGAAATAAAAATTCAACCGCTTTGAATCCATCATTAGCAGCGGCCTGGAAGCGGTCCAGAAAGTCAAATTCCTGATACATCATGCTCAGATTTGCAGCAAATTTTGGCATCACTCACTCCCTATCGTTTCGCATAACGCTGTGCAAGAACGGCACAAACCATCAACTGCAACTGATGAAATAACATTAAAGGCAGCAACACCAGTCCCACTGAACTACTGGAAAATAATACTTTTGCCATCGGTACGCCACTAGCAAGACTTTTTTTGGATCCACAAAACACGATCGTAATTTCATCTTCCTTACTAAAACCCAAACGTCTACTCAACCAAATGGTCAGCATCATCATCATACCGAGCATGAGAGCACTAATCGCCAAAATACTAAGCAGCATCACAATGGGTACTTGCGACCATAATCCTTGCACCACAGCCTCGCTAAATGCGACAAAAACAACAAGTAAAATGGAACTCTGATCGACCATTTTCAATACCTGCGAATGTTTGGTAATCCAAGCCTGCAGAAGTGGTCGAGCCAATTGTCCGGCAACAAACGGCAAGAGCAGTTGCACCACAATTTTCAGCATACCATCCAAAGATGAGCTGCTACCACCACTCGTTTTCAATAATAAACTAACAAGCAATGGCGTCAAGAAGATGCCAGTTAAATTACTAGCTGAAGCACTGCAAACTGCTCCTGAAACATTACCTTTGGCGACAGATGTAAATGCGATCGATGACTGCACTGTAGAAGGCAGCATGCACAAGAACAGAATACCGATATAAAGGTCAGGTGTCAGAAACGGCAGCACTACTGGCTTGAGCACCAGTCCCATGATAGGAAAAGCCACAAATGTAATACTGAGTACGAGCAGATGCAAACGCCAGTGGGTCAATCCCGATATCACTGCTTCTCTCGATAATTTTGCGCCATGCATAAAAAACAGCAGAGCGATCATCCAGACGGATAACTGATCAAAAAAAGCGGCAACATGATCGCGTGCAGGAAAAAAACTAGCCGTCAGAACGACGCCAAGCAAGAGCAACGTCATGTTATCAGGTAAAAAACGGGGTCGCTGCATATCTACTCCAAAAAAACGTCAAGGTACGGTTGAGTCTGTCGAATTGTTAGGTATTCGATTGTACTAGAAAGCAAATGCAAGCTTTGCATCATTACAATGAATAACACTCGTACACAAATGTCACAATCAAGCCAAAGAAACAAGCATTTCATTTCAACAAAATCATAGAAAAAACCCACAAAGAGCAGTAAAACCAAAGATTCTCTTGAAATGACAATAATTTGAAATTATGGCATTCAGCGCTAGTTCATAGGGGCAGATTTCGCTGTATATTTTTAGCCTTTTAACCATCTACTTCACTCTTTTCAGCCTCCGCCCGCACCAACCGGTTGCGGGACTCTGCAATAAAAATCACCTGCAGTCACATGCTAAAGAGGAAAACGGAGACAACATGAAACGTACATTGATGTCCAGTATCGTTGCATTGGCTTTTGCCATGCCCGGATACAGCCACGCCAACCTTCCAAATGACATTGAGGCCAATCAATGGAATCTGAAAGATTTGTATGTCGACCGTGCTTCCTGGGATAAGGATGCGAGCCAACTCGAAAAACAATTGACTCAATTAGAAAAGTGCAGCGGCCATCTAGGCAACAGCGCAAGACAATTTAAAGAATGTCTCGACCTCAACAACGATATACTCAAGCGTTTCACTCGCCTTGCCAACTATGCGTCACAACTCCGCGACCAAGATACGGGCATCAATGCTGGCCAGGATATCGCTCAAAGCGCTGATATTCTAGGGAGCAAGGTTGATGCAGCCAGTGCCTTCTTGCGCCCAGAATTACTCTCTATTGGGGAAAAGAAGATAAATGCTTACTTAGTGCAGGATAAGTCACTTTTAGGCTATGCGTTCTATCTGCATAACATCTTACGCGCAAGTAAGCACACGCTAGACAAAAAAGGTGAGGCACTGATTGCAACCTTCGGCCTAGCAACCAACGCCTCAGGAGCAGTGTATTCGACACTATCGAGTGCCGATATGCCATGGCCAAAAATAAAACTCTCGACTGGCGAGGAAATCGTCGTTGATCAAGCTGCATATACAAAATACCGCGCCTCGAGCAACCGTGCAGACCGCAAACTGGTCTTTGATGCATTCTGGGGCAAGTGGAAAGAATTCGAACGTACGTTCGGCGTCACTTTTTATGAACAATTAAAAAAAGATGCTGCCTACGCTAAAGTACGTAACTATCCAGACTCACTGACCAGCGCCCTTGACGGAAACAACCTACCACGTGCCGTCTACGACACCTTGGTCAGCCAGACACGAGCAAATTTGCCTACTCTGCATCGCTATTTTCAATTGCGAGCAAAAATGCTGGGCGTGAATGATCTGCACTACTACGATATATATCCTGCCTTGGTCTCAGGTGATTACCATTATCCCATCGAGGAAGGCGTCAAACTAATGTTAGCGTCGGTAAAACCGTTAGGTACAGAATACATAGCGGCAATGACCAAGGCCACCACAGAGCGCTGGATGGACGTCTACCCTCGCCCACATAAGCGCTCTGGCGCCTATATGTCAGGCACTGCGTATGACGTACACCCGTATTTGCTACTAAACTACAACGATGACTATGAGTCTGTTTCTACACTCGGCCACGAGTGGGGTCACGCGATGCATTCCTATCTGGCAAATAAAAACCAGTCGTTCCTAGACTCTGATTACCCAACTTTTACTGCGGAGATTGCTTCTACAACCAACGAGGTTTTCTTACTTGACCATATGTTGAAAATTGCCAAGACGGATGATGAGCGTCTACTTTATCTTGGTTCTGCACTCGAAAACCTTCGCGGCACATTCTTCCGTCAGGCGATGTTCGCTGACTTCGAGCGAGAAGTGCATGCCCGCGTTGATCGCGGCGAATCGCTCACAGGCGAAGGTATAAGCAAAATCTACGGAGAGATTCTCAAGCGCTATCATGGCGACGAAGAAGGTGTGATGAAAATTGACGACACCTATGCCGTTGAATGGGCTTATATCCCGCACTTTTACAATCATTTCTATGTATTCCAATATGCAACGTCAATCGCCGCAGGCTCGATGTTTGCAGATGAAATCCTTCGTGGAGAACTGGGCGCGCGCGATAAGTACCTTCATATCCTAAAGGCAGGTGCTTCTGCTTATCCTTATGATCTGGTTAAAAATGCAGGTGTTGATCTCGCATCCCAAGCCCCCTACCAAGCTGTATTTAAACGAATGAACAAGATCATGGACGAGATTGAAGTGATTTTAGCTAAACGTAAGTAGTGGTAACAAATAGTGTTAAGACGTAATTTCCATTAACGAGAATCGAGCATGTAACCAAAGCGGTTCTACATTTGATATAAAGATACATCCCCGTCACGCACTTAATGCGTTGACGGGGATTTTGTTTTAATGAACTCCCGCTGCATCGGAGACCTTTATCGAAGACACACTTTCCCAAAGCAATCTTTGATGCGCATCAAAAACAGCTATTCATGGGAGTAGTACATTAAAGAAAACATTTTGGAGAACTATTATGGCTACACGCAACTTTCACCCTGTCGCCGTTGACATCATCCAGCATGAACACGAACATTTATCTGCGGTCATTCAGGGAATGCTTTATTTTGTGCGCGGAATAGAAAAAGGTGAGCCAGCCCCGGATCTGAAGGTTTTTCGTGCGATGCTGTATTACATTTCAGAGTACCCAGAAAAAGTACACCACCCAAAAGAAGAACAATTTCTGTTTTCCAAGATTAAAGAGCGGACCCATCAACTTGATACAGAGCTCGATGAGTTGACAGCGCAACACACAAAAGGTGAATTACTTGCCCACCAGTTACAGGATGCATTGCTACGCTATGAATTTAATGGCGATCCGGCATTTGCTCACTTCCACGCATTGGTCGAACAATATGGCAGGTTTTACTATTCACATATGTCAGCCGAAGAAAAATCGATCATTCCGATCGCAAAACAAGTGCTCAACATCAACGATTGGCAAGAAATTGACCAAGCTTTCATTGAGAATCGCAAACATCTCGACGATGCGGGCGAGCGTTATCGCTACGAACAGCTGTTTTCAATGATAGTTAATATCAGTCCCGCTCCAGTGGGCATCGCCGATCCACTTTAACTGAACAGTTAAGAAAAATTCTTCCTCAGCGACGCTATATACTGCCACTTCTATCGGACGCCATCGAAATATAGTGTCCGATAGAAGTGGTGGCGACCTAACCTGGGTAAGTAAAAAAATCACTCAAGCATTTCTGTCAATACCTCGATAGACCATTTTATACATATTTAAATGCAATTTTTTGTCCGCAAAAAACTAATGACGACTGTTATACTGTCCCTCGTCCATTACAAAGTTTTTTCTATCCTTCGACAAAAAATATGTCCCAAGCTTGGCTCACTCTGCGCGAACAAATCGAATACTTCTCATCGCCCTTCCCTCGAGCGGCCTTAGCGTTTGCGGAGGAAAATAAGGAAGAGGTCACTCCTTTTCTGATTCAGGTATTAGTTGACACCGCAAGTAATCCGACAATTACTGAAGACGGCGAATACATGTTACACATGTACTCCATGCATTTACTGGCCTCATGGCGTGTTACCGATGCCTATGTGCCGATGTTGGCGATGGGTGCATTTTCTGACGAAATTATTGAAAGCATGATGGGGGACGTCGTGACTGAGACCTATGGTCGCTGTCTGGCGTCTGTCTGCGACGGCAATGTAGAGCAACTCAAACAACGTTTTTGTGACGAACACACTAGCATCTGGTCGCGCACAGCAGCTTTGATTGCATGGCAGGTACGTGTAATAGCCGGTGAAAATGACCGCGCAGAACTCATCAATTTCTTACACGCCCAAGGCGAAGTAATTGCACAACAGCGCCGACGCCAAGATCAAGGCGACGCTGTGTTGTTAGAAACAATCGTCGATGTTGCGACTGCACTTTGCGCTACTGAGATCGCTGAGCAGGTCAACGGTTGGTTTACTGAACAGTTACTCGATCCACAAATCAGTGATCAGGACTGGTTCAACGAACATATTCAACAAGACTACAATGCGAGTCGCGCCCTTGAATTAGAACACGGCAAAGGCTACATCCATGATGTAGAAAAAGAAATGGGCTGGTGGTCTGGTTTTCAGGACGAGAAAAAACCGAGCTTTCGCGATACCTATACTCAACATACAATTCGCAAAGAACCCAAAATTGGGCGGAACGATCCATGTCCTTGCGGCAGTGGAAAAAAATACAAAAAATGCCACGGTGTCAATATCTGATGTAATTGATCACCTCGTACCGCTAATTCCTACAAATAGATAACAAATAATCGATCTGCACTTGCTTGCCCTTTATTGGAGTGAAGTGATGAATCGAATATTTTAATCCCATGCCCCACTTGTGAAGATACCATCGACTTTTAACCGTCGATGGTCCACGTTTCCACATGCGATATAGGGCATTAAAAAATCCAACAAAGAATATTTTTCGCATTACTGAAATCATTGCAGAGCAACATTCGTTACAAAATTTCATTACAATTAATATACCAATATAAAAAAATCGCCCTTTACCGTATTTTATTTGGAAAAACACAATGCAATTGTGGTTTTCCCTAATACTTCCTTTTTTTTGTTAATGCCATGATGCGTGCCCATTGTGTCACCCCTAAACACTCGCGCTAAAGACGAGTAATGACGCAATGAAACAGCCCTGATTGGCAAACACAAAAGATCAAAAATCTCCGTGTACGAAAGAAGGCGTGATCGATTCCTCGGCCACGCCTTTATCCTGTTGAGGATTTTCAAGTCAAAGCATTAACACCTAAGATGCCGGCACTGACTGTTTTTGCGGCCTATCGCAAGTCAAATTGAGAATTTTTGCTTTACAACTAAATAATGGGTGCGAGCGACATACAGCCCGCATGATATTGGAGGAACTATGAAAAAAGCATCATCCACCCCGATGATATTTGCCGCGATGCTGGCGGGTATCGCCGTCGGGTACGTCTGCCACGAGACATGGGCGACGACCAAGTTTATGACAGACCTAGCAGGTTATTTTTCGATCGCTACTGATGTGTTCTTAAGACTCATCAAAATGATCATTTCATTGCTGGTGTTCTCAACACTAACTATTGGGATTGCGCATCTTGGCGATACAAAAACAATCGGGCGCGTTGGTATCAAGGCGATGGGCTGGTTTGTCATCGCTTCTCTGGTGTCGCTCACAATCGGCTTGCTGTTATCCAACGCGTTGCAATTGGGTACACACTTAGGTTTGCCATTGCCTGACGTTAATGCCAGTACTAACTTGAAAACAGGCGCGTTCTCGCTCAAAGATTTCATTAGCCACCTTTTTCCTAAATCGCCAATTGAAGCAATGGCAAATAATGAAATTCTGCAAATCGTTATCTTCTCGATCTTTTTTGGATCTGCGCTGGCCAACCTCGGCGATTCAGGCAAAAAACTCGCTGGCATGATCGACGAACTAGCCCACGTCATGCTTAAAATGACTGGTGCTATCATGCATCTGGCACCAATCGCTGTCTTTGCTGCAATGGCATCTGTGATTACAACGCAAGGTCTGGGCGTGCTGCTGACTTTTGCAAAATTCATGGCGGGCTTCTACTTTGGTCTGGCAATTTTGTGGAGCTTATTGATTTTGGCTGGCTTTGCATTTATCGGCAAACCAATCTTCACATTAATGAAACTGATTCGCGAGCCTTTCCTGGTTGCGTTCTCAACAGCAAGTTCCGAAGCGGCTTATCCTAAGATTCTGGATGCTCTTGACAAGTTCGGCGTCAAGCGCAAAATCTCCAGCTTCGTTTTGCCTATGGGTTACTCGTTTAACCTCGATGGTTCGATGATGTATTGCACGTTTGCAGTTCTGTTTATTGCACAAGCTTACGGTATCGAGTTATCCCTGAGTACTCAAGTCACGATGTTGTTGTTGTTGATGGTGACATCCAAAGGTATGGCTGGTGTGCCGCGCGCTTCTCTGGTAGTGATTGCAGCGACATTGAACCAGTTCAATATCCCTGAAGCAGGCTTGCTGCTAATCATGGGCGTTGATCAATTCTTGGATATGGGTCGTTCCGCAACCAACGCGGTGGGTAACTCAATCGCTGCCGCTGTGATCGCTAAGTGGGAAAACGGGCTTGACACAAGTGCTCACTTGCAAGCAGTGCCAGAATCAGGCAAGAAAGCCGCCTGAGGTAAAGGACCACAACAGTAGTGATATCGACTCATTGCTGCTGTAAATAAAAAATGGTGGTGCCGCGAGGCTACCACCATTTTTTTATTCTCGTCGACTTCACAGCCAGTCTGTTTGAAATAAAGCACTGACAGAAGGCTAACTCTGCCAATCTTTTAAACAACCTGCATCAACGAGGGAAATTATCGCTGCATGCTTTCCCATACTTTTTGCAGACGCTTAACGGAAACAGGCATCGGTGTCTTGAGCTCTTGCGCGAACAAGGAAACCCGCAACTCCTCCAACATCCACCGAAACTCCAGCATTTTGGGATCGATATCTGAACCGGTACCAGATTTTCGCGGCGTTCTTTGCCATGGTTGCGCTACACTATTCCATTCGGCCATCAACTTCGCATCACGCGCAGGATCTGCACGCAACTTATCGAGCCTGACCGTAATCGCTTTCAGATAGCGCGGAAAATGTGCTAACTGTGTGAAGTCAGTATCAGCAATAAAACGTTTAGTGATCAATAGTTGCAGTTGATTCTGCATATCACTTGCCGCTTGCGCATGCGCCTTAATCCCTTGCAGCTTCTTAGGCAAACTATAAAATTCTGCCAGAATTTGCCCCGCCATTCGCGCGATTTCATTCGCCAACAGGTTCAGACGCGCTTTACCTTCCTCGCGACGAATATTGAATTCACCGGAATTGGTCGGCAAAGGATGCTGCAGGCAAGCGCGCTCTATCGCGGTCTGAATGATTTGCTCACGCAATTCTTCTTGCGAACCCAACGCCATAAACTGCATCCCCATTTGCTGCAGGCCAGGGATATTTTTTTCTAAAAATTTGACCTGCTCTTTTAGCTGCAAAGCAAACAAGCGACGCAAGCCAATCCGATGGATGCGCGCAGCTTCGTCAGGATCATCAAACACTTCAATATGGCAATGGGTCAGCTTATCAACCAGCGCTGGGTAGCCAATGAGGGTTTGTTTTCCTTGCTGAACTTCGAGCAATTCCGGCAGGCTATCAAAGGTCCAGCCCGTCAGATTTTCCTGTTTAATGACGGGTGCAGTACTCTTATTATTTCCTACTACAACATCCTGCCTGCTCTGAACATTTCCACGTCCAGCGGCTGCTGGCACTCCAGCTTTATTATTCACTGATTGCGCACTACTATCCAGTAACGCCATTTTTTCAGCGCTAGCTATTTTTTGGAAACTTTCTCTCGCCTGCCCACCAAACTCCGCCCGTAGATTGGCCAGGTTCCGCCCCATCTCTAATTGGCGACCATGCTCATCCACGACTTTAAAGTTCATCGTTAAATGCAATGGCAAGGTTTCAAATTTAAAGTCAGTTGTCTTACAGAGCAGACCTTTTTGTTCACGGATATCGGCAATCACGGTATCAAGAAAACTCCCTCGACCAAATTCATTTCGCTCGCAAAATCCAGCAGCGTAGTCAGGCAGAGGAACGCAGTGACGACGAATTTTTTGCGGTAAGGATTTAATCAGTAGATGCACTTTTTCTTTTAGCATGCCCGGAACCAGCCATTCACTGCGCTCAGCAGAAACCTGATTCAATGAAAACAATGGCACAGTCAGCGTTACACCATCTCGTGGACTACCCGGCTCAAAATGATAGCTCAGCTGCAGTGCAACACCTGATACCTGCATCGTTTTAGGGAATAAATCTGTCGTGATACCGGCAGCCTCGTGCCGCATCAGTTCATCTTTGTTCAGATACAGTAGTTTAGGATTTTCTCTGCTCGCTTCTTTGTACCATTGCTCAAATAAGACAGCGTTATAGACCTCAGGTGGCAAATACTGATCGTAGAAAGCGACGATGAGCTGCTCATCAACCAAGACGTCCAGACGACGTGATTTATGTTCCAGATTTTCAATCTCACGGACCAGTTTCTGGTTGTAAGTGAAAAATGGTGCGCGCGTCTCAAACTCACCATCCACCAGCGCTTCACGAATAAAAATCTCACGTGCTTCTGCAGGATGCGTCAAACCGTATTGAATACGTCGCTGACTATAAACGACCAAACCGTATAAGGTTGCCCGCTCAAACGCGGAGACTTGTCCAGCTTTCTTCTCCCAACGAGGCTCACCGTAGGATTTTTTCAGCAAATGGCCGCCGATCTTTTCCAACCACTCCGGTTGAATCTGTGCAATGCAACGACCATATAAACGCGAGGTATCTACCAGTTCAGCCGCCATGATCCAGCGTCCCGCTTTTTTTGCCAAACTGGAACCAGGCCAGATAAAAAATTTAATCGCACGCGCACCGAGATAATGTGACTCTTCGTCAGATTTATAGCCAATATTACCCAACAAACCAGTCAGCAAGGACAAATGTAATTGTTCATATGTCGCAGGCGTTTCATTCACACGCCAGCCCTGCTCTTTCACGATCGTGAGCAACTGCGAATAGACTTCACGCCATTCGCGTAAGCGCATCTGGCTTAAGAAATGGCTGCGGCAATTATCCTGAAGCTGTCGATTGGTTTTTTTATGCTCAATCGCATCTTCAAACCATGTCCAAATTTTTAGATAAGATAAAAACTCAGATTTTTCATCCGCAAATTTCTTGTGCGCTTGATCTGCAGCCCCCTGCGCCTCCATCGGACGATCGCGAGGATCCTGCACCGACAATGCCGCTGCAATGATCAGCACTTCTTGTAATGCCAGATTATCACGCGCAGCGAGAATCATACGCCCCACACGCGGGTCGAGTGGCAGCTTAGCCAATTGCCTACCAATGGCGGTAAGCTGATTGGCGTCATCCATTGCCCCTAATTCTTGTAATAACTGATAGCCATCAGCAATTGCACGTCCGGGTGGTGGTTCGATGAATGGAAAAGTCTCAACATCCGTGAGCCGTAACGACTTCATGCGCAAAATAACAGCGGCTAACGAAGAACGTAAGATTTCTGGTTCAGTAAAACGAATGCGTTGATTAAACTCTTGCTCATCGAACAGACGAATACACACGCCAGCGGCGACGCGACCGCAGCGACCTGCCCTTTGGTTGGCTGCCGATTGCGCTATTGACTCAACTTGTAGTTGCTCAACTTTATTTCTGTAGCTATAACGCTTAACCCGTGCGAGGCCAGTGTCAACAACAAAGCGAATCCCAGGCACCGTCAACGATGTTTCTGCGACGTTGGTTGCCAGCACAATACGACGTGCATTCGATGTCTTAAATACCCGTTCTTGCTCCTGCGCAGAGAGGCGCGCAAAGAGCGGAAGAATTTCAACATGCGGTGGATGATGTTTGCGTAAAGCTTCTGCGGCATCGCGAATTTCACGCTCCCCCGGCAAGAACACCAGCACATCACCTGATCCGATTCGGCATAGCTCATCAACCGCATCGGTAATGGCCGTCATCAGATCACGTTCTTTATCCTTATCGGTATTCTGCACTGGACGGTAGCGCAATTCAACCGGATACAAGCGCCCTGAGACCTCAATCACAGGCGCAGGAACGACCTTCCCTTCACGCGTTTGGGCAAAATGAGTGGCAAAACGTTGGGCATCTATCGTCGCTGAGGTGATGATGATTTTTAAATCACGGCGTTTAGGCAATAATTGTTTGAGATACCCGAGCAGAAAGTCGATGTTTAAGCTGCGCTCATGAGCTTCATCAATGATGATGGTGTCGTATTGACGCAATAAAGGATCGGTCTGCGTTTCAGCGAGCAAAATACCGTCCGTCATCAATTTGACGGATGCCCCTTTACTTAGGGTATCGGTAAATCGCACCTTAAAACCGACATGCTCACCCAGCGGCGAATTCAGTTCCTGCGCAATACGCTTAGCGGTCGAGGACGCAGCAATCCGACGTGGCTGCGTATGACCAATCAATCCTTTTTGGCCGCGGCCTAATTCCAGACAAATTTTTGGTAACTGGGTGGTTTTACCTGATCCAGTTTCACCACACACAATGATGACCTGATTTTTCTGTAAGGCCTCGGCAATTTCTGCGCGTCGTCCAGAAACAGGCAACTCTTCTGGATACGTAATAACCGGCGGTGGATTTCTGAATGGCAAACCAGTCTGTTGCGTCTGCTCAGCATCAACACGCTGGCGAGTTGGCGACTTGGCCTCATTGGTGGGTTTATGTTGCGACAAGGCAGGGGCGCTTTCCGAAAACGACTTGGACACTTGCCCATAGTCTGACCGAGAGCTCACCTGCACTTTATCCGGCGATGAATCTGCCTGACGCAATTGCTGACGCAGCTCGCGCAGTCCGGATAAACCATCTATCGTGACGCCACTAGATATTTTAGAGTTTTTTGGGGGGGAATGATTAGAAGACATAGCGGTCGGCATTATCCCAGATTTTGAAGGTTCTCTGTAAACCATACGATTGCATCGTGTTAAAAATGCACATTTACTCTTCTGCGACAACGTATATACTCAAATTTATCAATTTCAACCTTATCACAAGGCTTACCATGAACATCTGGCGAAGAAATCCTCTGACAAACTTGTTAGCTACGTATCTCACGCTGCTATCAACAAGCCTGAAAGTCGGTTTATCCATTGCCAGAATCAAATCACTCTGGACGCAACCACTTCCAACGATTACGGTCACTATATGGTGCATCGCCATTGCTGGTTGCCATAGCATCAACACATCGAAAACGACAGAGCGGCTATTTGACGATACCCTATTCAAACAAGTGACGACACCCATTCATTCTGGAGAGGTTTTTTCACTCAGCAATGATATGCGTAACTATTTACGCAAAGAAGAGATCAAATCACACATCCTAAAATCAGGTTTAAAAAAAGGACTATTCGACATCTTGTTGCATAACAAGACGATGCATATTGAATATGATGCTGAAATGACGCGCAATGCTGCGCAAACGTTCGCTGATCAATCAGGAAACTGCCTTTCGCTCGTCATCATGACCGCCGCGTTCGCTGAAGAACTGGGACTAGACGTACAATTTCAAAGCGTCATTCAAGAAAACACTTGGAGTCGAAGCAAGAATCTGATGTTTGAAGTCGGCCACGTGAATATAAGCCTGTCGAGAAAAGATCTGTCTGACATCCGAAACTATAGTAAAAGCAATGCATTAATCATTGATTTTCTCCCCTCTGAACAGCTTCAAAATCAAAAAATAATTCAGCTAGAGCGAAAAACAATCTTGTCAATGTATATGAACAATCGTGCGGTTGAACTCATCTCTCAAAATAGAATCGATGATGCCTACTGGTACGCGAAGCAGGCGATCATTGAAGACCGCACCTTTCTCACCTCTTACAACACCCTCGGTGTGATCTACACCCATCATAATAATTATCCGCAAGCAGAATCAGCATTTCGTGAAGTTTTGAAATTTGACAACAAGAATCTCAATAGCATTAACAACTTAGCACTAACACTAAAAAAAGATGGGCGCATCGAAGAAAGTCAGCAATTATTAGCCACATTACAACAACTACAACCTGTCGCACCGTTTCATTATTTTGAAATGGGGAAGACCGCATTAGAAAGTGGCCGACCATCTGAAGCGATTGACCTTATCAAAAAAGAAATGGAGCGGGATCCTGACTATCATGAATTTCATCTTTGGTTAGCATTAAGCTACATAAAACAAGGTAACATAGTGGAAGCACAAAAAGAATTATTGCAAGCGAGAAGCAATACCATTACCCGCAGTTCGTTTGATTTTTATAATGACAAAATGAATCGTCTGACGGCCAGCATGAGTAATTCGCATTAACAAAATTTACACATAGTTCTCTTGCATCCAAAAAGAATCCACTAAATTGACAATGCTTGCTCTTTTGAAGAGCATTACAGCGACAAGTCACGAATTACTCAGATTATAATAAGCATATGGAAAATCCCGTTCAATTCGTTGATTGGCTGCGCTCAGTCGCGCCTTATATTCATGCCTTCCGTGGCAAAACCTTTGTCGTTGCCTTTCCAGGTGAACTAGTGATGGCTGGCGCCTTGCCTGTCCTGGCACAGGATTTGTCGCTACTGCATGCGCTCGGCATTAAAATTGTCATCGTTCATGGTTCAAGACCCCAGGTTGCTGAACAATTGGCGCTGCGAAACGTCGAAGGCCAGTTTCATAACGGCATCCGGATCACCGATACAGCCGCGCTCGAGTGCTCCAAAGAAGCGGCAGGTGAATTGCGCCTTGATATCGAGGCCGCTTTTAGCCAAGGCCTCCCGAACACACCAATGGCGCATGCAGCGATCCGCATTATTTCTGGCAACTTCGTCACGGCAAAGCCAATTGGTATCGTTGGTGGCGTGGATTTTGGGCTGACAGGTACCGCACGTAAAGTGGCCTACGACACCATCCACCGCATCTTGGATGCAGGCAATCTGGTGTTACTTGGCCCATTGGGGTTTTCTCCAACGGGTGAAGCGTTCAATCTGACGATGGAGGATGTTGCTGTCTCAGCAGCTACGGCGCTGCGGGCAGACAAACTGATCTTTATCTCCGAGACGCCAATGATGGTCGATCAGGATGGTGATGAAGTCCGAGAATTATCTTTTATTCAGGCCGAACAAGAACTGAAAAAGAATTACTTACCTCCAGATTCATCTTTTTATCTGGAACATGCAGTCAAAGCGTCACGCGGTGGCGTGCCACGGATTCATATCGTCCCCTACGAACTAGATGGCTCTGCCTTATTGGAAGTGTTTACGCATGATGGTGTGGGCACGATGGTATCGTCAGAAAATCTCGAAAGTCTGCGCGAAGCGACGATTGAGGATGTAGGCGGTATTATTAAACTCATTGAGCCATTAGAGGCCGATGGTACGCTGGTCAAACGTGGTCGCGAACTAATTGAACGCGAGATCAATTATTTCTCAGTCATTGAACATGACGGTGTGATTTTTGGCTGCGCAGCCCTATATCCGTTCCCATTCGACAAAATGGCAGAAATGGCCTGCTTGACAGTCAATCCAGATGTGCAAAGTCAGGGTGACGGAGAGCGCATTCTCAAACACATGGAAAAACGTGCCCGTCGTGCAGGGTTCCACTCGCTGTTCGTACTGACAACACGGACTGAGCACTGGTTCCTGAAACGTGGTTTTGTCAAAGCGTCGGTCGATGACTTACCAAAAAACCGCCAAAAAATGTATAACTGGCAACGCAAGTCATTAGTACTGATCAAACAGTTATGATCGCTCACAAACGAGCGTCCTATTTTGCGCATCAGGTTGTCGCAATCAGTTTTGACTTATAATCTTTGCTGTTTTTAAGTAACTACAGGTTTTCAAAGGAGTATTACCATGGCCCGTATGGTCCACTGCATCAAGTTAGACAAAGAAGCTGAAGGTTTAGACTTCCCAACTTACCCTGGCGAATTGGGTAAAAAGATTTATGAAAGTGTGTCCAAAGAAGCATGGGCTGGCTGGATGAAACACCAAACCATGCTGGTCAACGAAAACCGCCTGAATCTGGCTGACATTCGCGCCCGTAAGTACCTCGCCACACAAATGGAAAAACATTTCTTTGGTGATGGTGCTGATGCTGCGGCTGGATACGTTCCGCCGGCAGAATAACGATATTCAGTCACTGCATCTCAATAAAAATGCCCGCGTTTTTTGCGGGCATTTTACATTTTTCCGTCAGTTATTGATTCATTTTGAATTGCGAGAAATGACATTGAGCTCCTCAAAGAAACATGGCGGCTACCTTAACGGGTCGCCATGAGGGTTGACTGCATCGCAATCGCGACAAGCTGTAGATATTTTCAGGATCAACGCCTTTGGGATCAACACCCATAAACCTGCCAATTACCGGATCGTAATATCTTGCCCCCATCTACGACAGGCCAGTGGCGGTGTCGTGGGGTTTGCCTGCGAACCACAGTTTGTTATTGGTGCTGGCTAGTTAATGAATTCGCCAAGTCTTAAATTGATTTAAATTTCTAATAAAAAATGCCCGCTCAAGTGCAGCCAATCCAAACAAGTTCACGTCGCAAACGTTGACCTCTCTATTCATTTAAATATTCTGCGTGAATTTCAAGAAGGCGAATTCTAGGATGAAGTGCAATTTATGAACGGTACCGGTTAATGAGGGCAAGATGCGATAGCATTTGTGCCTTTTTGACCGGCCAGTCGAAATTGCATAATGAACTACACACATCTCACCCAAA